>JBBDXV010000407.1:0-2030 GCA_040902165.1 Pseudohongiellaceae bacterium | reverse complement strand
CATTCCTCGGCCCGCGCACTCAACAACGTCAGCCGCAATCTGGATGATGAACAGCTGTTGCGCATACGTGACAACGGCGGTGTGGTACAAACTGTCGCATTTCGCAGTTATCTCAACAGCGAAAAGAACAATGCCAACCTGGCGGCGCGTGATGCCTTGTATGCGGAACTGGCGCCGTCACTTGGCTTTGAAATAATGCCGAATAGCGCGTTAGCCGAACTCAGTATCGAACAGCGCGCCACCTATCAGCAGAACATGGCGCGTCTGCGCGAACTGGCAGCACCACGCATGGCCGAGGTCAATGCCATTGCGCCGCCGGTGGATGTCGCTGACTTCGTGGACCATATCGATTACCTGGTGCAGCTGATTGGTATCGATCATGTAGGAATCAGTTCCGACTTTGACGGCGGTGGCGGTATAGAGGGCTGGAATGACGCTTCGGAAACCTTCAATGTCACCCTGGAACTGGTGCGACGGGGTTATACCGAGGAACAGATTGGCAAGATGTGGAGTGGTAATCTGCTGCGGGTTCTTGACGAGGTACAACGCATCGCCGGAGAAATTCAGGCGAACGAATCGCGTTAGCCGCCCTGTGTTCCTGTAGTCCTGAATTTCTGAACCAGATCGGAGCTGAATCCTTTGTCCACCCTGTTTATTTCCGATCTGGATGGAACCCTGGTGGACCAGCGCGCCGAACTGTCCGCGTATTCACGGGAAAATCTGCTGGAGATGTTGAATGCCGGCCTGCCGTTTACGGTCGCCAGTGCCCGCAGCATCGTATCGATACAACAAATGCTTCAGGGTTTGCCCATCAAGCTGCCGGTCATCTGTTTCAACGGCGCCTTTCTGTCTGATTTCACCACGGGCAAACATCATATCGTTCATGGCATTCGCAGTGACGTGGCGACCGGAATTTATGAATTGCTGCCAGAATTCAACTGTGTACCGTATATCGCGACTTTCGATGGCACAGATGAAAGAGTCTATTTTGATCAGGTGATCAACGCCGGCATGCGATGGTACTTGCAAGAGCGGGAAGCACGGGCTGATCCGCGCTGGCGCAAAACCGACCGATTGGCGGATGCCCTCACAGAGGATGTCATTGCAATGACGATGATCCATCGCAAGGAAGTGCTGGATGACCTGGAGTCAGCAATCCGGGAGCGCTATGACGACGCGGTCGAGATTCATCATTTTGAAAATGAATATTCCCCCGGCTGGTACTGGCTGACCGTGCATGATGTCCGCGCCACCAAAGACCAGGCCATTAACTCAATGCGCCAGCTGTTGGGTCTTGAGGACCATCGGGTAGTGGTCTTTGGTGACAACCGCAACGATATAAAAATGTTTCGCGCTGCTGACCGTGCGATCGCTGTCGCCAATGCGATTGACGAAGTAAAACACCATGCCCAGGAGGTGATTGGTCCCAATCTCGAAGACAGCGTCGTAAAATATCTCCGGCAGAACTGGAAAGCCGGACCGCGAAACGTGGTACCTTCGGAGTTCATCAATGGCGGCAAACACTGAGGCCGCAAGGATTCTCTTATGTACAAATCATGGCGCCGTTTATTTACCGGATTCACTACTCTTATATTGATGGGATGCGCCGGCAATGCCTCCAATCCGCTGGCTGATTATGAGCAACTGGAGCCTGTCACCACTTTGCAATCGCCAATCGCAAATGCAAGCGCCTTTGATCCGGTGCAGGTCGAGCATGGGCGCTATCTGGTGGGATTGCTGGGTTGTGGCAGTTGCCATACCGACGGCGCCCTGATTGGTGAACCCAATAACCAGCGTTTGCTGGCAGGCTCTGGTACGGGAATCGCCTATTCGAATCCGCTCGCAGTAGCAAATCCCGGCGTGGTTTACCCTTCCAATCTGACACCGGATAACGAGACCGGCCTGGGCAACTGGAGTCTCGAACAAATTGTCACGATGATTCGTGCCGGTACCGATAATCACGGCGTGCAAACGATTCCAGTGATGCCCTGGCCAGCCTATGCCAATATCACCGGTGACGATGCCACCGC
>JBBDXV010000406.1:0-2031 GCA_040902165.1 Pseudohongiellaceae bacterium | reverse complement strand
ATACATCGCAGTTAGTTGATCTGTTGACCATGGCTGGACTTAAAGTTGAAAGCTGTACCCCGGTTGCCAACGCCTTCACGAATATTGTGATTGGCAAGGTAAACGAAGTCTCGGCACATCCTGACGCCGATAAATTGCGGGTCTGTCAGGTCGATGATGGACAGCAGCTATTTCAGGTTGTCTGCGGTGCTCCCAATGTGACCGCGGGAATGAAAGCTGCCTTTGCCCGCATTGGTTCCCAGATAGTCAGTCCAACTGGAACTTTGACTATCAAAGAAGCGAAATTACGCGGGATTGAATCGAAGGGAATGCTGTGTTCGTCCGCAGAACTGGGGCTTGAAGAAAAATCCGATGGTTTGATGGAGCTGCCTGAAGATGCACCAGTAGGGGAAGATCTGCGTGCTTACCTGAAACTTGATGATGTAAGTATTGAACTGGATCTGACACCGAATCGCGGCGACTGTCTGGGGGTACTCGGGTTGGCGCGGGAAATCGGCGTGCTTACCAGAACCAATGTTCAGGTTCCGATTGTGAAATCCATTGCACCTGGCTGCAAAAATTCATTCAAAGTGCAAATCAGTGCCGCAGATGATTGTCCACGCTATCTGGGGCGAGTAATTCGCGGCGTCAATGCGAGAGCACGAACGCCGTTGTGGATGAAAGAGAAGTTGCGACGTTGCGGGCTCCGCAGTGTTGATCCGATCGTGGATGTCACGAATTTTATTCTGATTGAGTCTGGGCAGCCCCTGCATGCGTTTGATCTGAATAAACTCAGTGGCTCTATCACTGTGCGACTTTCCGGCCGGAATGAAACAATTACCTTGCTGGATGGCAAAGAAATCCCCCTGCTTCAGGATACGCTATTAATCGCCGATGAAATTGGTCCAGTTGCAATGGCTGGAATTATGGGTGGATTGCGCACCGCCGTTAGCGGGACTACGACCGACGTATTTCTGGAATCTGCGTATTTTGCCCCGCTGTCCATCGCTGGACGTGCACGTCGTAATGGCCTGCACACCGATGCCTCGCATCGATATGAAAGAGGTGTGGACTGGAATTTGCAGAGCAGGGCAATCGAACGCGCGACACAGCTTTTGCTGGAAATCGTTGGTGGCAGCGCAGGGCCAGTGATTGAGGCGATCGGGAATCTTCCGATCATTCGGCAAATAGACCTTCGAATCGCCGCCATCGAGCGATTGCTGGGTATTGCTATCCCCAGAGATGAAATTATCGACATTCTGGAGCGCCTTGGGCTTACTGTGAGTTCTCCGTCTGTTGATGCCTTAAAGGTTACCGTGCCGTCATTCCGTTTCGATATTGAAATTGAAGCGGATTTGATTGAAGAACTAGCCCGCGTGTACGGATACAGCCGTTTGCCCAAAACCGGAGGTCTGGTTCGTCAGGTACTGAAGGCCCGACCTGAAACTGATGTGCCGCTGCTCAGGCTGAAACAGCATCTTGTAAGTTTGGGATATCAGGAAGTTATAACTTACAGCTTTATTGATCCGGGTTTATCGGCACAGGTGCTTGGCGCCGGGTTCGAATCGGTAACCCTGGAAAATCCGATTTCCAGTGAGATGTCGACAATGCGCGGCAGCCTTTTGCCTGGGCTGCTGGCGACACTCAAGTACAATGTTAATCGCCAACAAACCCGGGCACGACTATTTGAATCTGGTCTGGTGTTTTTGCATCAAGACAATCAAATCCTTCAACCTGCACGAATAGCCGGGTTGATTTCAGGAGCACGATACGCTGAGAATTGGTGTAATATCAAAGAGATAGTAGATTTTTATGATTTGAAAGGTGATGTTGAATCGTTGTTTGATAAGGCGAGTCGAGCAGGACTTGACTACGCGCCGATTCAGCATGCAGCTTTACAGAGTGGTCAATCCGCAGCAGTAATATATAAAGAAGAACAGATTGGAGTGATCGGCAAGCTGCATCCAGGAATACAACGTGAGTTGGATTTGCAGCAACCGGTTTATCTTTTTGAGCTGGATTTGAATGCCCTCGATCAGCGAAACTTGCCCA
>JBBDXV010000405.1:0-14142 GCA_040902165.1 Pseudohongiellaceae bacterium | reverse complement strand
CTACAGACCGTCCAGGGTGAGGTAACTGTTGTCCTCGTCCCGTTCCAGAATCCCATCTGCAGCGATCCAGAATGAGTTGATATCTACTCCGAATCGATGCGGCGGATATTGCGCACAAAAAGATGTCAGTTTGGATATATTTTTTCCCCAAATAAGAGCCGCCCTGGCAGGCGGCTCTTATCGGGTTTACGGATATTTTTACAGATTGAACCTAAGCCGGCAGAAGCTCGCTACATGACAGTCGTATCGTAAACTCAGTATTCAATACTGGCGTGTCTCCGCTACTCACTACACATTCGTAGCTCACTCCGTTTTCTGTTAGTTCAACTGGTGGGTTTTCCAACAGACCAAGCAGATCGCTTAACGAAGAGTCATCACATACTACATAGGTAATATCAAAATCGGCATCAAACTCCTTGGGCTCTTTAGGAGCAAGCGGGTCCGAAACTACGCGAGAAGCTTCACAGGCCCCGCCCACAATAAAATCTTCAGCGTGATTTCTCAGGTGATGCGGGACAGCGGGCGCAGCCACAAGGATTTCCCTCCCTTTATGATTGATGAGCACCTTGTCTGGTTTAGCTGCTAGCGCACTACCAGCCAAAAGACTCAGGCTCAACATAGCCACAATGGTCATGAGTTTTCGCATAATAAGAGTCCTCTTGTTGTCTACACAGAATTTTTATCTATCCAGAATTACATGTGGGCGATTGCTGTGTTTCAATGCTCACGTTATTAACAGAGTACGCTTCAAATCATCGAAAATACAGTTTTAGAAAGTGTTTCAATTCACATTAACCAAAATTAATGTGTATAGGAAGCACAAAGGCTATCTCCGAACGGCCGTTCCACCTTTTGGCGTTGGTGGGCTTTCGCCGCCACGCCGGCGTGCAAGCTGAAGCCGTTGAGTTTGGCTACTCGGGCATTGTCAGGCGAAAGTTCCGGCTGCGGTGGAATGGTCTGGAGTGTGAACACCTTTTTTCCTTCCTGCGGGCCAATGGCGACCCGGTAGCTCACGGAGTAACCATGAATGTCTTTCAGTGGATCTTCCTACAGACCGTCCAGGGTGAGGTAACTGTTGTCCTCGTCCCGTTCCAGAATCCCACGTCGTTCAAGGAAGCGGGCCACCCGTTGGCTGATGACATGGAGCAAGTTATGGAGTTGTTCGTCCGTCGGTGGCAAGGTGTGGCGCAAGCCCATAGTGACGCGCCTCATCCTGTACGTACACCCCGTCCAGAAACAGCATATGGGCCGCTCCCGCGCATCCCTGCGCTCGCGGCAATAATGCATCCCTGCATGTCAAGTGGATATTCAGGTTCAGGGCCGAGCCGAAGCGCTGGATAAGGGTCACCGCACCGATGGGGGCTTGCTTCTTATTTAGACCCGTCTTCTGGGCCAGGTGAGTGGAGATCATGCGAGTGACAATACCCAGCACCCGGCCCATCAACTCCGGGTAGGCAGCAAACAGGAAGCGCAGCGGGAACGGCACCGTCAGCACCCATTGAACAGGATGTTCAAGTGTCGCGAAGCACAGGGAAGTGCGAGAGCGACCATTGGCGAATCGGTCTGGCTGGCAGTACCTCGTCTACCAGGAGGGCCGCACTTTCCATCATGCGCCGGGCACCGCAACTGGGGCAGAAGCCTCTTTTCTTGCAGGAAAAAGCCACCAGTTTCTCGTGATGGCAGCTCTCGCAACGAACCCGCATGACAAATCGGCAGGATTGCCGATTTGCACGACCATAGGTCGCCCGTAGGGTGCGGCACAGGGATGTGCCGCATGAAACCCGTGCTCCAGGCGGCCGCACTTGAGGTAGGCGGTGAACTCCTGCCGCACGCAATCGGGCAGGCTTCTGCCTTCGGATTCCAGCTGATCGAGAAACGCCGGGTAATACCGCTCGACGATCTGGTAGAGCAGGGTTTTCTCGGGCTGGTGGCGCTGTTAGCGGAGTGGTACACCACGCGCCAGGGCCGGTTCCCGCAGTAGTGACACTTACCCGTTAATAACTTAAGGGGCCACCAGGACACAAGGAGCAAACCGGACATCCGCAAACTGGAAAACGAAAAACAATCAGATAGTCTGGAGATTATCCGGGTGTCCAATTTGCTCCTCGGCAGGTTTCAATCCCTGCTCTGGTTACCTGTCTGCAAACCGCCCCGCTGCCAATCGCCCAGAGCATCCTGGCCGCCGCGCGCTATCGCATCAATTTGACTTTGCCGCATGCACACACGTTGGGCAACCCGCGTACCGGTTCGGACGGTATTTTCGCACACTAGGGGATCCTCTTCCGCGGTGCCGTCTGTCGCGCTCGCTACCTCACTGCCCGTTGCGGCGACCTGGTCGCCGGCGCCGGGTGCGCCTCCCAGGTTGTTGGCAGGCGCCATGCAGGCGGTCCCCAGAAGTAGGGCGCAGAATAGAATCAGGAGTCGTGAATACTTCATCATTTGTTCCTCTCTAGTGGGTATAGCTCAGGACACATGGGCCGGTTGCTTTTATAGGAAAAGAGGAAAGGTATCTCTGTAGCTGGAGATTGTCTAGCTTCGTGAAGGGTTAATGGTTGGCAGCCAACACTCTCTTCGCCAAAACGTGAATGTGCTTCCCCGTTGAAAGAGCAGCAATCGATCAGCCTCACCTGATTCGTTGTTAAAGAATGCATAGTGGACGAATGGCAATTCAGGATAATAGACAGTGTCTGAAGCAGGGAGTAATGCCTGCTTGTTTGGGGCCCCTTGAAATTGCAGATGCAAATGCAGGAGCATTTTTCCGCGCGGTGCGAACACTCCATGGAATCTTGTCAGGTTGACTCGTGGCTTGGGCGCCAAGGCAGCCAATCTCGCGATGGCTGTTGGTCGGACCGTCATCGGAGCAAACCTGGTCAGTCAGCGAATCGGAGTTCTGCTTCTGCAAAATCCCTGGCCAGATGACTCCGCAGCACATCCCTCGCCTCGGCCCGCCGTCCTGTCTCGGTGGCGAACACTGATTCGAAGAAACTCAACACGCCGACCGTGGTAATCATGTGCTGACGCCCTGGGTGTCCCGCGTCGGGACGTGGTTCGATTTCACACAGGCCGGGAGCGCCCACATCAAGAACTATCCCGTCTGCTTCGGAAAAAAGGTCGGCGAACATTTCATCTTCGGATTGATCGACATTGGCCTGCACTGCCATGCAACCCAGAGAATCTGCGTTAGAAAAAAAGCGAAAGGCAGGCTCGGCCAAGCCAACAAATCCTATGTGGTTGCCTTGCGCGATGGTCAGGAGCGCAGCATTGCGCACCCGCTCGGGAATAATTGCAGCATTGTAGTCGTAGGGAATCAGCAGGTCCGAGGTGCCGGCGATCATCAGAAACGGGATTTCAACACCACTCTGTTCATAAAATCTTTCCGTCAGATTGGCAGAGGGGCCGGCGATCGATATGGCTGCCCTGACGCGGGGTTCGCGCAGACGAGGGTGGTAAGTGGTTAAAGATGTTGTGAAGCCGCCCAATGACAGGCCCATGATGCCTATGCGTTCGCCATCAATCTCGCCAGTAAAAGGTTTGTCGTTGCCGCTTAATGACAGTACTTGATCGATCAGGAAAGAGACATCGCCTGGCTGATTACTGACGTCGTTGACATTCGGACCGCCAGGGGCCGCACCATTGGTCAACGGGAAGTCCGCAGCGACGACCACATATCCGTAACTCGCGAGCTGTTCCAGTACGTAAACCATCTCGGTACGGGAGGAAACAAATCCATGTGAGTGAATGATCAGGGGATAGGGACCGGCGAAATTCACCGGATACCAGATAGTTGTTGGCAGTGTGCGTTCCGCAGCACCAGGATAATCGCGATTGGCCGCCGTGGTCCGTGAGTTGTCCACCCAAATCGTTTCCATTTCGGCAACATCATAGGGGCCGGGTTGTAACCAGGAATAACTGCGCGAAGTCTCGGGTGGCAGCGCCGGATTCGTCACGATCAGAGCCACAACAACGCTGCACAAGATCAGCATGATCAGTCCCAGCAAACCCAGTCCTATTTTTTTAATCATGGTTCCCCCGGTGTCGCTTCTGGCCGGGACTCAGCGACTGAACAGGTCACATTCCCTTTTGGATTGCAGCAGCCACAGTTTTGGCAGCACCGGGTCTGAGCAGGAAGCCGGCTGTAATATTTGCATCATTGACCGCCATTGTTTGTTGCAGGTAATCCAGGGCGTTGTCGTACAACTGCAAAAGCTTTTCTGTTGAATAGGGTTCGTGGGAGCCGTACAGGCGACAAAATCCGGAACCGGAATTGGAACCGGTGTTGTGTGCCGTTGGCACCGCATATTCAGCCAGTTGAATACCCCCGCTTACCATGCCTCGTTCATCCCTTGCCAGCGTATTGCCTTCGCGCTTTATGAATGGCGCCGCCGGTGGAACTTTCCCAAGACGGACCCAGTCGACCATATGGGCATAGGCGGCCTGATAGGCGCGTGATGCTGGCACGCGCGGATAGGCCGGATTGTCACAGGCCGGCAACGCGGCAGCAGATCCCTGATCCCGCGCGAACACATCCAGCCGGCCGACGAAGCCCTCATAACTCGAATGTGAGGTGCCGGCGATTTCCCAGGTGATCTCCAGTTCGGAATTCACCGGCAACGCCGCGTTTCTTGCGGCCCGACCCAATACATCGGTTTCCGACAAGATGCGGAATACCGGCACGTCGAGATCATCACGGGTTTCGCCGCCACCCACCGCCAGCAACAGCAAGTCAATTGACTGGCTGTATTTTGGCATTACGACATTATAGAAAGGCGCCATATAACCGGCCGACTGGGAGGCACCCTTGCCGATGATCTCCCGTATTGGCAAGCCGCCCATCACATTGATTCCCTGGGGAGACCGAATCGCCTGTGCAGCCTGACCGAAAATATCATAGGAAACTGCATCTCGTTCTACTGTTCCGCCATTCGTAACATCAAGCGAACCGTAACGAACCGGACTCCAGTTCCGTAACTGGTTGACCCCGACTCGTTGTGCCGAGATGCCGATCCAGGCATAACCGTCCGCCACGAAATCATCGCGGAAGCTCGACCATAGTGCGTCAAGGTCATAACCCGCAGTCACATTCTGCCATTCCAGCAATACCGTACCGTTGAAATCGACTGCACTGGCTGGCCGCCTGACCACCAGACGAGTCTTGTAGGGGATTCCGGACTGCAGGACTTCACCACTTTCCAGATCATAGGCATTGGCCTGGCCGGACAGGAAAAACTCCTCCTCGACATAGTCCCGCACGGCAAGCCAGTCGGCCTGGGAGTAGAAGGGATAATCATGCGCGTCGCCACCGGCCGGCAGCTTGAAAGGAATCGGTCCCTCAACCTCGGGATTCGGAAATGCGTCGGCCCAGACCGGGCTTGTCAGCAGTCCCGAAGTCAGGCATACCAATAAGGTTTTTATAGTTGTTCTCATGGTGTCTCCCGGTTTGTTTCTATTGTTTGGACAAAGGCTATCCCCTATGCTGGACACTGTCCAGTTTGACGATGCGGTCAGCAATATCTGGAGGCACACACTCTAAACTCAAACCGCGCCGAACCGGCTGCGGTGCCCAAGGGGGACAAATGCGCGAACTCGGTCAATTTCTAATTAGCACTGTACATCGACAATTTCTGGCCGCCGGCGTAGTGGCAATGCTGGCCGCTTGCACCCCGGCAGGTGACGAGGCCGGCGTCAATGCGAATGTGTCAGCGATCACTTCCACTGCCGCCACTACCATGGAGGCAGACCTGGCCTGGGCGGAACCTGAAAGCGTGGGTGTGGATTCAGCACGGCTGGCGCGGGTGACCGAACGTATGCAGGAGTTAGTCGATGCCGGACAACTCTCAGGCGTCGTGACCATGGCGGCGCGTCACGGCAAGTTGATTCATGAATCGGCGGTCGGGTATCGCGATGTGGCCAGTGGCGAGCCGATGGAGACCAGTGACATTTTCCGCATCTATTCGATGACCAAGCCGGTCACCGGTGTGGCCATGATGATGCTCTATGAAGAAGGCAAATTCCGTCTGTCCGACCCGGTGGAGAAATACATTCCCGAGTTCAAGGATCTGCAAGTGGCGGCCGGTGTTGATGCCGAAGGCAAGATCATCACCGAGCCGGCCAATCATCCCCTGACCATCCGCGAACTGATGAGCCATACCGGCGGATTGACTTATGGCCTCTTCTCCCAGTCCGGGGTCGACTCGCTGTATACCGAGGCCAACATGCTCGACCCCAATTCTACTCTGCAGGACATGATCGACAAGTTGTCGAAGATTCCTCTGCGCCAGCAACCCGGCACACTGTGGCATTACAGTGTTTCTGTGGACGTACAAAGCTATCTGGTGGAAAAACTGTCAGGCATGAAGTTCGGCGATTTTCTCGAACAGCGGATCTTTGAACCGCTGGGCATGAGCGATACAGATTTCTACGTAACGGCAGAGAAAGCCGACCGCTTCGCCCAGGTTTACAGCTATGCCGAAGACGGCAGCATGATTGCCCAGGAAGGATTTGCTGATGCCAACTTTCTGGTCAATCCCAATTTACAAAGTGGTGGCGGCGGGCTGGTGTCTACCGCGTCGGATTACCTGAAGTTTGCACAGATGGTTCTCAATGGTGGCGAACTGAACGGTATGCGCATCCTGTCCCCCATGACGGTTGCACTGATGAGCCGCAACCAGATGC
The DNA here is from genome assembly GCA_040902165.1 of Pseudohongiellaceae bacterium. GTDB lineage: Bacteria > Pseudomonadota > Gammaproteobacteria > Pseudomonadales > Pseudohongiellaceae > NORP240. Next base: position 7,470 of record JBBDXV010000405.1, on the reverse strand, counting down.
CTGCCGACATGCCTCACAACACATTGGGTGCACAGGGAACGTCCTTCGGGCTGGATTTCGCGATCATAGAGGATCCAGTACAGGCCGAGACTTACTCAGCGGGTGAGTTCTACTGGGGTGGTGCGGCCGGCACCTGGTTCTGGATCGACCCGGTGGAAGAAGTGGTTTTCGTTGGCATGATCCAGCAGTTCGCCGGCAACGATCACACAGTGCCCAATGTGCGTGGCGCGTCGCGACAGGCGTTCTATCAGGCTATCGTGGAACCGGTGGGTTTCAATTAGACCGTTGTCTGGGACTTGGAGCTGACATGAGGCAAATTCTGAGTAATCGGGTAGAAAAAGTTACCTTTTTACGTGCGCAAATGCAGACGCTCTGGCATGAAGTGAAATAGCAAAATTTCGAATTGCCAGTTCCGGATTCGGTTGCTTGAACTTGCCTTTTGCGCCACCAACTGCGCTCGACGTAAAAAAGCACGCACTGTCATACATTCGCTCGCGTACTAAACGTAAGCAAACTTCTTCATATCGCTTGGCGTAAGACAGCTCCTGGAATATCTCATCAACCGAATAAGGCTGTAGATTGACTCGCTTGGTAGGTTCGCTGGAATCAGGTGAATCTTGAAGCATGAACAAATAGCCGAGCCATGGTCGCGACGAGGGCGTGTATAAGCCTCGTGAATACGCTTGCCAGAAATCGGTTGCGTTGCCGAGTGCTTCTTCTACCCTATTATTGAAGTTGTTACCAAAACTACCGACTTGGCTTTTCACTTCTACAACAGCCACTATATGGTTGCCGGACAAAGCGACTAAATCCCATTCCTTGGTCGGGCGGAAGTAACCGGGAAGTGTGCGCTTTTTCTTTTCATTCGTTCGAATTTCCACGTCTTTTAAGCCGGCTTTGCGGACAATAGATGCAATCAGCTCAACGAAGCCATCTGCATGCTTTCCACCCGTTACGGCGCCACGCGATCCTGCATCCTTTTTCCCTGAGAAAGTTCCTTGGCTAGCGTGCTGAGTGCCGCGTGTTTTCCAGAAGTGCTTAACCGCTTTAGCAAGAGCTTTTTCTACGTCGAGGGTCAATTCAGTCATGCTGCGACTTTGGATTGGTGGATGTTTATAATCCGGGAATTGAACAACTTCGCACCGTCATTCTCTAACCTGTCATTGGCCATTTTGAAATACTTGTCGTCTACCTCCACACCGATACTATTCCGGCCCCATCTAGCCGCAGCCAGATTTGTAGTCCCGGTACCCATGAACGGGTCCAAAACAGTATCACCAACAAAACTGAACATGCGTATCAATCTTTCAGCCAACTCCATCGGATAGGGGGCTGGGTGTTGACGAGTGGACGCACCTGTCACTCCAGTCCAGATCTGCTGAAACCACTCGCGGTGGTTGTCGGCGGAAATAACACTCAATATCCGTGCGGCATGGGTAGGTTTGCGATACCCGCCTGGCTTGCGTTCCATTAATATGAACTCAATATCGTTCTTGACAACACCATTGGGTTCATAGGGCTTGCCGAGAAATCCGCCACCGTTTCCGGAAGCCTCGTAAACAGCGTTTGCAATCTTGTACCAAATAATCGGTGCCAAATTGGAATATCCCAGATTACGACAATGCTCCTGAATGGAGGCGTGCAGTGGCACTACTGTGTGCTCTCCCTCATTCTTGCGACGAGAAAGACAGACATCACCTACCACACACACCAGTCTCCCCCCCGGAACCAGAGCGCTAAAACAGTGCGCCCATACTCGATCAAGCTCAGTGAGAAATGCCTCATAGTCCTCAATAAATCCCATTTGTCCCTCAGTCTGGTTATATTCCTTGAGAGTCCAATATGGCGGAGATGTGAGGACAAGATGAAGGCTATCGGGAGCGAGAAAATCCATCACGCGTGAGTCATGATGCCAGAGATCATGGCAGGTTGGGATATCGCATAGCGCGGCCTCGATCTCTCGCACCAAAGTCGCATCTTTTGCTATACGAGGAATTAACGTCTGGTCGTCTGCGCCTGTTCGCAAACCTATAGGGAGCCAGTCTGTGAGATCAAGCACTGATTTTCTATCGTGAGATATCATTTGTGAGGGGCTCTTTTTGTCTTTCATCTTTCCATTATTCGCATCTGCAACTGTAAAGGAGTATAGCTCAAAGTTCCGATTTTTCGACTCTGAAATCGAAATCCTTCAGCTATTAAGGAACGACTTCAAAATCATCTGTTCACAGCGCGAACACCATCAGAGCAGGGCTGGTGCTCGGAGTACCGATCACACTGCTGTTCTCGCCCAGAAATCCGGAAATGATGCCGTACAGACTGCCGACAAAGCGACTTGGCTGACCACGCACGATAGCTACATATTGTTTGCCCTCGACGGCGTAGGTAATCGGAAATGATGAAGGGATATGCTCCAGCGAAGTCTGCCAGAGCACTTCACCTGAATCGGCATCAAAAGCTTTGAAGGTCTGATCAAGAAATCCACCGAACACCAAATCACCCCCGGTTACCAGGGTGGCAGTTGTTGGTGGCGTGATCTCGCGATGCGCCCAGGCCAGTTCCATGGTGTTCAGATCAATCGCCTGCAGGCGGCCAAAATTGCCATCAGTGTCCGGACGCGGCACGGCGTTGATCGTGACGCCCGAGGTCAACAGGCTGTCCTGACCGGTCGGTCCTCCCATCATGCACACTTCCGAAAGGGGCAGGTAGACCATTTTCCTGCTGCTGTCGTAAGACGCAGCCTGCCAATTTCTGCCCCCAAGCAGATAAGGGCAAAGCAAATGCCCCAGCTCGGCATTGGGTATCGCAATCGGGTGCAGGGTCTTGTCGCCGGTTTCCGGGTCAATATGGGAAATCATGTTCTGGATTCCGGTATCCACCGAGTCAATGTATTTTCCGGTTGTCGCATCCAGTACGTCGTACAGCGCCATCTTGCCGGCGGTGAATACAATTCTGCGCTGCTGGCCATCGATTTCCAGAGTGGCCAACTGCCGCTCATAGACCCAGTCCAGATCCCATTGATCATTGGGCATATGCTGGAAATGCCAGACGAGTTCGCCGCTGCGTGGTCGCAGCGCCAGAGTGGCATTGGTATACAGTGCAGCATTGGACACGCCGTCGATGCCGAGATCCTTCATCAGTGGCGCAGTGTCATAGGTTGGTGCAGTGCCGAAAAAAACCAGGTCCAGCGCCGGATCATAACTGCCTGGTATCCACACCGATCCACCGCTGCGCGCCTCCTGCGGAAGGTTGTTCCAGGTATTGCCACCTGGACCATCGGGTCGGGCTACCGTGTGAAAGCGCCATTGTTCTGCGCCGGTTTCCAGATCCAGGCCAACTATGAACCCGCCTTCAGCAACGACAGTAGCGCCGACACCCTGGACGATAATGCCATTGGCTATCATTGGGGCACCGCGCAGAGAGTAGTAACCACGTGTTATTTCCGTCGTCGGCGTGCTGATCGGATGCTCCCACACCACCTGTCCAGTGCGTATATTCAGGGCCACCAGATCCAGATCGTTATGTGGCACGATCACCTTGTCACCATGCAGCGCGATGCCGATGCGGCGACCGTCAAGATTTTCCGACTCGTGCTGATAGCGCCACAGCTCCTGCCCGTTGCGGGCATCCAGTGCCAGCAGTACATTGCCGGTGTCGGCGATAAACAGGATGCCATCATGCACCAGTGGCGTGGTCATGTTCCCGCCCTGCCCCAGCGGCGCGCTCCAGGCCAGTTTCAGTTCAGCGACATTGCTGCGATTGATCTGATCCAGCGGGCTATGACCGCTGAGATCATAGGTACGCCGCCACATCAGCCAGTCGCTGTCAGGGGGATTCTGCAGCAGCGAGTCAGTCACAGGCGAATAATCGCGCAGCAGAGCAAAGTCGTTTTCATCTGACTGGGCCAGCACCGTTTGTTGAAAGACCAGGGCCATGCCGGTCAGGGCAAGTATTCGAATTGGGTAAAGCATTGGGGAATCTCTTTTTTGTTGATGTGATCGGAATCCAGGCGCTGGTGAGCACAAGCTAAACGCAAGGTATCCGTCTGTTTGGAGAAAGTCCAGACTCTCACAGACCATTGCCACTTTGACATCACGCCGGGCAAATGCTTTCCCCTGTTCACCCCCGCCAATGACTCTTTCTGCTATAGCACTAAACCAATGACCAAACAGGCGCGCTACAACGTGTTCCAGTTGATCAACGGCTTATACGAGTACCGCTCCATCATCCTGACGACCAACAAGGATTTCACCGCCTGGGGCGAATTCTTCCATGACGACAACGTGGCGGTGCCGATCATTGACCGGATCATCCATCACTCGCAGGTGTTAATGCCCGGTGGTGATAGTTACCGGCTTAAGCAGAAAACGATGAACTAAATGAACATGGGTGGGTCAATTTTATTGGCCAAAAGTGGGTCAAAATTAATGGCCATTGACAACACCCTGGTAGCCAAACTGGATGACTTGGGAACTACGCCCTCGTACAGCCGACCTCGGGTGAGCAATGACAACCCGAATTCGGAGTCGTTGTTCAGAACGATGAAATACTACACGCAGTGGCCGTCACAGGGTTTTAAAACGATAGAAGAATCCCGGGTTTGGGTTCAGAAGTTTGTGAAGTGGTACAACAATGACCATAAACACAGCAAGATTGGTTTTGTGACACCAGCGCAGCGTCACGAAGGTCAGGATGTTGAGATACTGGAAAAGCGCAAACGTGTTTATGAACAAGTCAGAGAAAAACACCTGAACGTTGGTCTGGAGCAACAAGAAACTGGGATCGGATTACTAGCGTGACGCTGAACCCGGAAAAAGAACCGGATCAGCAAAAGGCAGTGTGAAAATTGACGCGACAACTATCTTGAAAAACACCGATATTGCTGAGGCAGACACTTTGGAAAAGCTGGAACAACTGTTGCCCTGGAATGCAGCCTTGGTGTGTGTTTCAAAGAAAGTAGTTCAATACGCCTGAAGCAAGTGGGCCGATTTATTGGCGCTTACAATGCAAATAAACACTTGTGTAGTCGCTGTAACTCGCATTTGGGCCATGTGTTCCCGGACGGGCCAAAAGAAACTACCGGTTTGCGCTACTGTATAAATTCGGCGTCACTGGATTTTAAAAAGGAAGGTAATTGAAATCGAGAACAAGGCCAGCAAGAAACATCGCTGGCCCTGTTTCTTACAGCGTATTATTTCTCGATGGTATAGAAACCACCCACACGGTTACCCGGATTGATCTGATCCAGCAACTCAAAGGCACCAACAAAAGCCTGCGCCTGATTACCGGTAAACACGCCTCCCAAACTTGCATTGATCGAATTGCTGAGAAAGCCACTGGCATCGGACAATCGGCCGGAGATTGCGTTTATATCCACGGCTCCAGCAACCACCGAGCCATTAAACTGGATCGCCCAGTTTTGCGCTCTACCAACTTCAATAAACAGATTGCCATTGCTGATCGTGCCGGTGTTAAAGTCGACATCGAGATTAGCAGAGACATCACTGACTACCCCGGCACTGCCGATACCGATAAACCCGGAGGCAATAGTGCTACCATAGGATGCCGATCCCTTTAGATTAGATACCGGTGTAGGGTTCACAGTAGCAAGATAGTCGGATGTAGTGATCGTGCTGATGTTGGCAGCCTGTGAATTGACTACCACCCAGTTAGTCTCCATAGGATTATTCCATGTCCCCCAACCAATTTCATATGTCTCTACCGTTGGCGCTGGCAATGACAAACCGGGTTCTGCCCTGTAAAGCAGGGCACCGTTCAGGTTTGCCGAAGAATTGTTAGCGACAAAACGGAATCCGCCGACAAATCCTTCACCTTTATCGCCAATAAAACCGCCTTGGAACGTTCCGGTAAAAGGTGTGCTTGAATTCAGAAAACCGCTTAATGTAGTTAGTGGAATGCCAAAAGAGGTGGTATTTATTGGCAAATCGCTAACTGCCTGGGTTTCCCAAACTGTCGTTGAGGTAGAACAAACTCCATTACAAGCTTTTATAATCAGATTGTTAATTCGACCTAAACCCATATCCAAATCGAACGATCCGGCAGCGTGGGTTTGCGTACCATTTCCGCTTAATAGGAAATTGCTAACGCTATAGCGAGCGGAGGCGGTAGGTAAAGCTGTTGCGGAAGAAAAGCTGGCAAACAACACGTCATTACCAGTTGCCAGATCAAGAACTTCGGTTTCATCGTAGGCATTCTTGAAATATTTGGATGTACTACCGCCGGATTGCCAGATGCCCCATTTTAAATCGAAACCTATGGAAGGTTGAGAGGAAGAAATGGACGACGCTTTGTTTCTCTTCAATATCCCATAGTTCTCAATTTCGAAGTTAAAATTGAGATATTGGGATGACGTCACTATCGCATCAGCGAGACTTGAATCAGATGCGGCACCAAACAGGAATGAGTCGTTCTGTATTGTTGAATTCGGATTGTTAAAGATTGCAAACCCGATTCTGTCAACGGTGCTATTTTCAGCACTTGAAAGCGTAAACTTCACCAGACTCGGGTTTTTAAACAGAACAGAACCGTTTAAAAAACGCGTCGGTTCGGTGCTGGCAGCAATTTGGGCGGCAAGAGTATTAACGCCATCTCCACCACCGGAGCTGAAAGTCAGAACGAATCCATTAGCCGAATTGCCAAGAAAATTTCCGGAAACTTCATAGTCAAAATAACGTGAAATCCCGCCCGCAGTCGATGAAGTGCCCGATACTATATTTACGAATCGACCACTGACCATCGCGCCTGCAAAATGCATCGGCCAGAAACCAACACCGAATCCGGTGCATGAAGCACTATTCAAACAAACGGTAAGTTTGCCGTCATAAATCCAACCTTCCGCAAGATCTACGAAAAACCCTCCATTTATTGACTCAACAGTATCTACACTACCCAATTCCGCAAATCCGCGTGCCAAAATCAAATAATTGTCACTAAGCACAGTTTTGAAATGGTACTGCCCAGTAAGTGACGAAATGTTCGTAGGCATCGTATTAACGAGAATAATCGGAGATGTAATTAATTCATTTTCATTAGCGTTAGTGGAATTAGTAAATAAAGTAGCGGGAGTGCTGGTGCTGGCGTTCCACAGCCCCCACTGCAAATTAAATCCATCGCTTATACTAAAATTCTGGAAATTGCTTATAGGCGCATTGCCGCGCCGAACGATTAAACTTGGCGGCTCTTCAAAAGTTCCAAACGTAAAACTGCTGGCGACAATCCCATTCACATGATCGAGTGCATTTCCCACGCCGCTGATTAACCTCGGTTTGTCGGCTCTGGCTACTACGCCAATTGCGCCTCGGTCTAAAACTGAGATTTCCGCGGTTGAAAGCACGGGTGTTGGCGCTGGAGTCGGGGCCGGAGTCGGAGCCGGTGTTGGTGCTGGAGTCGGGGCCGGTGTTGGTGCTGGAGTCGGGGCCGGTGTTGGTGCTGGAGTCGGAGCCGGTGTTGGCG
>JBBDXV010000404.1:0-2057 GCA_040902165.1 Pseudohongiellaceae bacterium | reverse complement strand
GATTTTCTGGTGGAGGAATACGGGCGACGCAAACAGTATGACAAGGCAGTTAATCTGGCCTGGCGCCAGTTCCGGCAGCAACCCCGTCTGGAGTATTACAAGACACTCAAGGTTGCCGCGACAGCGAACGGCTCGTGGCCTGCACAGCGTGAACAGGTACTGGACCATCTGCAAAGAATGGACACAGGGAAAAAGTCCAGCAACCATTGGGGACATAACAGTGGTTCCATCCTTTTGATCGACATTTATCTGTGGGAAAAGAATATCGACTCGGCGCTACGCACCGCCGACCACAGCGGTGCCTCGGCATCACAATGGCTGACACTGGCCCGCGCCTGTGAGCCTGACCGTCCCGCTGAGGCCGCCCGCATCTACCGCGCCCGGCTTGATGGCATCGTCGACATCAAGAACAACCGCGCCTATGACGAAGGTGCAGACAAGGTAAAGACCGTCCGCAAACTGATGGACAGAATCGGGCAACAAGCACAATTCAACTGCTGGCTGGAGGAAGTTCGCGCCCTGCACAAGGCCAAACGGAACTTCATGCAAAAACTGGAAGGCATCCGCCCGCTTCAGGTTACGGGACCTGAAGAGGAGGAAGAGGAGGCAACACGATAATAAATCCGGGCATGCTCAGGTTTTGAGCCTGGGATTCAGTAAAGTGGCGGAAGTTCATCCCAACAAAAAGGACAACGTCATGAAAAAGCCGGTACATACCCTGATCAGCCTGTGCGTATTCGCCACACTCGCCGCCTGCGCCAGCCGCCCCGATGCCATTGCCCCGACACCGGTGTCAGCAACCGACTACGCAGGGCTGTCATGCCAGGAGACTAATGCCTTGCTGACAGAGAAACGTTCCTCACTGCAGGAAGCAGAACGACAACAGAATCGCGCCGCGACCGGAGATGCCATCGGTGTCTTCCTGGTGCTGCTCCCGGTGGGCTCCATTCTCGGCGAAGACAATGAAGGCGTGGTGGCGCAGTACAAGGGTGAGGTGATTGCGTTGGAGAGAGCGATGACGGGGAATTGCCGGTAGTGATGTGCGGTAGAGCTGCAACGTGTGTGAGTCAGGCGTTGGCCGCCGGAAACCGGAAACCGGAATCTCGTTTGTTCACGGTTGAAGATAGAGAAACAGATGAACCAAAATCAATTATGCGCAGAGTCACTTGTTTTTTCTGGCAACGGGTTTCAGACCCTTCCTGGCAATAGCTCTGGAGAAATGTCGGGTAATGAAACATAAAGGGCGTGTACTGACGCAGGCTGGTGTGCTCCCCAGGGTCTGCGATAGCGGGGAAACGCCACCAGCGAATGCGCTACTCTGCGGAAAAGCCGACACCGAGCAGGGCCGCTACTCTGGCGAGACGTTTGTCCCGTGTCCAAAGTTGGGTATCCGGCGAAAGCAAGCTTGCCGCCAGCAAGTGCAAATCAATATAGCCCAAGCCCTTTCCCATCAGTTGATGGTGCTCCAGAAAAAACAGTGCTTCTTGATGACCCGCTTCAACAGCCCAGGGAAGGTTCTGCAAAAGCGTAAGCAATGGCAGGCGATTTTGCAGGTGGCCACAGGCCAGTTCACCGATGATCATGGGGTGACCGCAAACCAGGCTCTGATTCAACAGCTGCGCAAGCCGCTTGTCACCGCTGCGAAGATGATCCACCCAAACCGATGTGTCGACCAACACCATCATTTGGCAGCTGCCGAAGACCGCCGCGGCGTCGGCTTCAAATCCGGCTCGGAGCCACCCAGTTTAGCCAGGCGTCGGGCACTTTCTTGCGCGATCAACGCCCTCAGGCTTTTCTGCACCAGGATGGATTTCTCCTGGACACCGGTTAACTCAATCGCCTTTGCCAACAATTCGTCATCAAGAGTTAATGTGGTACGCATGGGACACTCCTCGCTGCATCAAAAATGTCACCAGTATATGCTCATTTTGATGTCTGCGCTAAGCATGCCGACCAGGACTTCATCTCGTTGACGGATATGCTGAAAGCCAAGAACGGTGACTTTTTCATTTCTGATTGGTTGCGCAATCGTAATACCGTGGAATTTCTGGGTATCT
>JBBDXV010000403.1:0-2075 GCA_040902165.1 Pseudohongiellaceae bacterium | reverse complement strand
GCCGAACGACACCCATCTGTGATGGGTGGCTGGGCCGGGTTTACGGCGTGTCGCGTATGCGAGTACCTCACCGCCGTCAATGCACGATACAAATTGCCCTTAGCAAAATATATCAATCCTTCAAAATCATTCCGACGATCTGATCAATGGCGTCTCGTGCCAAAGCCACCATTTCTGCATCAGTGCGATCCTGAATCGGATGCGGCACGAACACGGATTTCGGTTCAATTCCCAACGACTGCGCCTGCGCAGCAGCTGCATCGATAAATTCTGTGGAGGCAACGAAGCCGGAGGGAATGCCGCGGCTTTCCAGGCTCATGATGTCATGCAGACTGCACGACGTACATGAGCCTCAGTCGGCAAGGCCTTCGATGACAGCGTCCACCTCCAGACTGATCTGCTGACTCAGCGCGACAGGAGCGACGCGGGTAAATGTCGGCTTGCTGTAGCGTTTGACCGACGCGCCTCTGGCGACGAGTTGCTTCTCGACCTCATCAAGGAATTCCTTGCCCCGGGGTTTGGAAATATCCAGCAAACCGATAGTGGTGCCGCCAAGACTTGCCAGTCTCGGATTCAGCGGACGCAGGCTGGGCTGTAGTTCAGAAGTTGGATCCAGCAATAGTGTTGACATGCAATTCACCTCGTTCAAACAAACCGATTTAACAGAATGCTTTATAACTTTTTCGACACCAATTGACTACCACGTTCACCTGATGCCACCCAGCCACCTATGATCGCCGAAAACAATCCGGCAGTACCGCCAGCACTGACGATATGAAAGCCATCATCGCGAAACTTGTTCAGGGTCTTGTCTTTGAACTGCGCCGGCATGCCCTCGGCAATTCCTCCCACACCGCGAATGATTTCACTGCCCGGTGTGCGCAGGGCTTCGATGATGGCCTGTTTGACCTGTGCCTTGCTCCAGCCGCCCTGGACAAAGACCCTTCGATGTTCCGGCGATAACACCAGTATCGCATCCGCCATCATGAACAGTTTTGCGTTAGCTACTGTGCGCAGACTCAGCGCCAGACTCCTGGCCAGAGATTCGGGCAGGCGCGACTGCTGGTCGAGGATGCCCTGCACACCGTCACCGGCAAACAGACTGACCACCGAATCCTGGCGGTCAAACCCGCGGTCCATTGCCAGACTGGGCCAATCGGGATTCGATTCGTCTTCACTGAAGCAGAATGTGTATTTGCCGGGCGTGCCGAGTGCGGCCCGGTCTATGCCGCCGGGTTTGCCACCACCGACGTTGCGCACCAGGAGTTGCAACGCGCGTCCTATGGTGGCGTTGGCCCGGTTGCCCTGTCCCAGCGCGTTAACGCCGGAATTCATTCCAATGCGACGCGACTCGGGTCCGCTGACGATGACAACCGGAGAGGAAAAATAGGTAGTACACAGCAGTCCGTGCAGACAGAAGCGTTCGTCCAGCGCCGCTTCAATGACTGCCAGCACGGTGGGGAAATACTCCGGTTTGCATCCCGCCAGTACCGCATTAATGGCGGCCTTTTCCACCGTACAGGAAACATAATCCGGCGGAATACTGCCGATGATCTCCTCAGCCTCGCGTCCACCAGCCTTCAACATTTTATGGACTCGAAGTGGTGTCGGCGGCACTACCGGAAGACCGTCGCTCCAGCCGCGATCAAAACAGGCTTCAATCAAATCCTCACTTTCGTCTATCAGCAGCGATCGGGAAGCCGGTTGATAAGCGCCAAAGCGCAGTTCCAGCACTTCTGTCATGCCGGGGTCGCGGATTTTCGAGCCACAACCAGGTTTGAAATCCGGAAGGGTTGCGCCAAGGTCACTGATACCGGTAAAAGCGCGCCACTGATTCCGGTCCCAGCCGTAAATGCGTTCCAGCTCCTTGCCGTCGGCCATGCTAATCAATGTGGGAACCACTTCAATGTCATGCCGAAAGGAAAACTCCAGGCTGCTGTCATCGTGTCTGTTTGCTGTTGGCTGCAAAAATGCGGGGTCGTCCTGGATATAGATGGACAGGGAAGTATCCGCGCGTGATGCCAGCGCGCCAATGACCGGGACTATGAGTCGGCAGGTAGGGCAGTCCTGTTTGA
>JBBDXV010000402.1:0-2075 GCA_040902165.1 Pseudohongiellaceae bacterium | reverse complement strand
AGATAAGGCTTGCGAACGAAGGCCATTTCCCCGGTACGAATTCCCCGTAATATCAGCTCCTCTTCTATATATCCGGAGCACACCACAATCTTCATACGAGGATATTTGTTGCGTACATATTCAATAACCCGGGAACTGCCGACACCGGGTGTCACGCCGTCAATGCACAGCAAATCAAACTGACCGTCTACCTGTTTGATTAACTCGAGTGCGATATCGCTGTCAGCAGCAGTGGCTATTTCAAAACCTGCCATTGCCAGAGACGTGGCAGTAACGGTTAACACATCCGTATTGTCCTCAACGATCAAAATGGTTGCCTTGACGTTCTCGACGCTTTCCTGATTCCAGCCTTTATGCTTGTTTTTTTTCCGCATTTTCTCTTTTGCAACAAACGCCGGAATATACAGGTAGAATCTGGTTCCCGAACCGGGACCGGAATCAATTTCGATCTTGCCACCGGCTTCCGAGGCGAAAGCCTTGACCTGCTCCAGTCCCATGGCCACCCCTTGTCCGTTTTCATTAATTGTAAAATAGGGATCAAAAATATTTTCCAGCAGTGAGACCGGCATCCCTTTGCCGTTATCCTTGACCCAGAACTGTATATAACTGCCTTCCATGACTCCGCGTCGATCGCTCATGAGATTGAGTTTTCTGCACCCGATGGTAATTCTTCCTCTTTCCGAGAATGAGTCTCTGGCATTAATAATCATATTGAACAGCGCTCGTTCGAGCTGGATACGATCGACTTCAATTTCCGCATCGGTCGTCTCATCAATGGAAAACTCAATATCCGCTGGCAGCAATCTGAGGATGGATGCCGACATCTCGTGCAGCACTTCGCCAGAATTGACTATCGCTTGTTGAGACGCCTCCTTGCGACTCAGGGCCAGCAGATTCTTTGTCATTTCCGCAGCCTGCATCGCTGAGTTTTTGATCGAGGTCATATATTTTCGGGTTCGCATGGAAAGATAGGGGTCGCGCTGTGCCATTTCTGCCGACGTGAGAATTACGGTCAGTGAATTATTGAAATCGTGCGCAATTCCACTCGCCATGCGACCCAGCGCCTCGACGCGACGGGTCTGTTCAATAATCTTGATTGCGGCTTCCTTGTCCTGTTCAGCCAATTCACGTGCGATACGTTGATGCTGCTCGCGTTCCAGGGACACGCGTAGTTTCTGCGATTCGACCTCCAGCTTTTCCAGGGTGTAGGTTACTGCCAGTGCCGATGCACCCCCTACCAGCGCAAGAATAATGCCGTAACGAAGCCAGACCGACCCCAGCTCCGGATTCCACGAATCCAGATTGATTGGCGGCACGATCTGGTTTAGTACCAGATAGGCGGCAACTGCGAAGCTGAAAAGGTTCAGCAGCAGCACAATCAGTACACCACGCTGACCAAATACAAGTCCCGACAGAACCAGTGTTATCAATTGCAGTGCCGCTGTCGACATCGTGAGTCCACCGCGGGTTTGAATCATGAAGCCCATGATCGAAAGCAAGCCAATGAAGATGACAGCAAGGACAGGGAAAGGCAGAAACTTTTTAACAAACCACAAAAGCGGATACGTCGCCGTGTACAGAAATAAAAGCAGCTGACTACCCGTTATCGCTCCCTGTTGCAAGGTTTGGACAGCGCCCAATACTGCAATGGAGGGAGCAGCAATCGCAAGGATTGACAGCACAACGAATAACACTCGCTGGCGTAACTCAGTCAGGGTCTCGGAAGAACTTTGCAGCACATCGGTCATGATTGTATCCGGACCTGCTGGTCAGGCTATCGGTGCACAATCATACCTAACTGAAAACGCTGACGTAATAGAGAGAAGCGGGTTTGGAATATTCCCCGCCTCTTGACCGTGATAGATACTTGGAAATTTTCCTACAAGCAGAACCTCATTACGACTCTCAGAATTTATAGCTGAGTCCCACACGAACCGTGCGCGGTTCGGTCGCCCGGCTCATGCGGCAGTTTATAACCTCACAATCAATGTCATCCGCCGTCTGGCCCGCAGGATCCAGGCCGTCAATCCAGGCGCCGTAATAGTAGGTGATGTCCTTGCCGTCGTTGTCCAGCA
>JBBDXV010000401.1:0-2081 GCA_040902165.1 Pseudohongiellaceae bacterium | reverse complement strand
GACATTGCCGTCACCGATATGACCAAACCAGATGATTTCAAAATCAGGATACTGACCGTTTACCAACTCCTCTACCTCAAGCAAAAATCCTGGAATAGCTGATACCCGTACGGAAATATCATTCTTGTAGGGAGTGAATCGGGCGATGGTTTCTGAAATGTCTTCACGCAGCCGCCAGAGATTGCGCGCCTGAGCCTGGGTCTGACTTATCGTGCCGTCGACTACCCAACCTGATTCCATGCACTTTTCGAACAATGCCATGGCCAGTTCGGCCGTCGCTTCCGCGTCATTTTCAAATTCGATCAGCGCATAAAAATGGCTGACCGCGGCAAACGGGCGTTGCAGCTGTTTCTCCCGTAGTACGTGATTGAGGGCAGGGTCGGAAAAAAACTCAAAGGCAGTCAATGGCAGGCTTTGCTGGAAGGTTTTCAACACTTCCATCGTCGCGTTCATACTTTCCACCGCCAACAGCATTACAGTCGGATCTTTCGGCGGATTGGTCAGCGCCAGGGTGACTTCCACAACCAGACCAAGCGTGCCCTCGGCGCCGATGAACAGATGACGGAAATCATAGCCGGTGGCATTCTTTACCAGTCCCTGGTTCAGGTCGAGACACTCTCCGGTACCGGTCACAACCTTGAGCCCCTGCACCCAGCTTCGCGTCATGCCGTAACGAATCACCTTGATACCGCCGGCATTGGTAGACACATTGCCGCCAATTTGACTCGAACCGGCCGAGGCAAAATTGACCGGATAAAACAGGCCCTGCTGTTCGGCATATTGCTGTAACTGTGCGGTTACGACGCCGGCCTCACAGGTCACCATACGATCTACCGGATTAAAATCCAGAATGTGGTTCATGCGATCAAACGCCACCACCACCTCTCCATTGCCCGCGACGGCACCCCCGCTCAAACCGGTGCGTCCACCAGAAGGCACCAACGCGAAGGCGAGTTCATTTGCCAGTTTCACCAGGGCGACCACTTCCTCCACATTGCCAGGCAGAACTATCGCCAGCGGCCGCGGATCAACCATGCGCGTCCAGTCCCGGCCGTATTGGGTGAGGGAATCCGGATCAGTCTTGATCCGGGCAGCGGAAAAGATTTGCTGCAATTGCCGGATCACTTCCTGGGAATTGACTGCCGGGGTCGGTGCGGGTTTGTGCAAGGGTGTATTTCCTGTCGAGGTCTGTCGGGATACGGGGGATACGCCGGGCGGGTATGTTACCATGCGCGTCCTCCGTTCCCCATGTCGCGATTTTCACCGGTCTTTATGCCTCCGGTGTTTATGGAGATACTTTAATGAACCAGACCGCCTATCAGACCTCCTATAAGACCTCCTATGCGAAAAGCAAGATTCGCTTCCTGTTGCTTGAAGGTATTCATCAAAGTGCGTTGCAAATCCTGCGGGAAGACGGCTACGAGAATATCGAAACTGTGAAAGGCTCGCTGTCCGAGGACGAACTGCGCAAGCGCGTCAAAGGTGTGCATTTTCTCGGCATTCGCTCGCGCACCCGGATGACCGACAAAGTCTTTGCCGCTGCCAACAAACTGCAGGCGGTCGGCTGTTTCTGCATCGGTACCAATCAGGTTGACCTCAATGCGGCACTGGTGCGCGGGATCCCGGTATTCAATGCGCCCTATTCGAATACCCGCAGCGTCGCGGAACTGGTCATCGGCCAGATTATCCTGCTGCTGCGCGGCATCCCGGAAAAGAACGCGCTGCTGCATCGTGGTGTCTGGCAGAAGTCGGCCAGCGGGTCGTTTGAAGCGCGTGGCAAGAAGCTGGGCATCGTCGGTTATGGCAATATCGGTACTCAGTTAAGTGTGCTGGCCGAATCCATGGGTATCCAGGTCTATTATTACGACATCATGGCCCGGCTGCCGCTGGGCAATGCACGGCAGTTGGGCACATTAAAAGACCTGCTGAAACTCTGCGACATCGTCACCCTGCATGTGCCGGAAACGCCTCAGACGCGCGACATGATTGGCGCCAGACAACTTGGCTGGATGCGCAAGGGCAGTATCCTCATCAATGCCTCGCGCGGCACAGTCGTGGAAATCGACGCACTGGCCGCGGCA
>JBBDXV010000400.1:0-2086 GCA_040902165.1 Pseudohongiellaceae bacterium | reverse complement strand
TGGAAATAGTCTGGCGCCGACCGGCACTGGATGCGTTCTATCTCACCCTCAATCCAGAACAGCGCATCACTGACAATTATGTCGCCGCGGCGGTTGTCGTGGATGGGGTCGGCTATATTCCGAACGGGGTCGGACTGGTCGAGGCCTTTGACGCCGGCACCGGTGCCACTGTCTGGATACAACAACCGTTTGATGGAATTGAGGACCTGCCCGGCACCGTAACCCGCGGCGTAGCCTGGTGGTCAGACGGTAATGATTCAAGGGTTCTGGTGCAACGCGGCACCTGGTTGTACGCGCTCAATGCTGACAACGGTGAACCGGTCAGCGCATTCGGTGGCAATGGTCGAATAAGCTTGCAGGTGGAAGATCCTGCCGCTGAACGTTATCGCTGGGGCGGTGTACCGATGGTCGTAGGTGATGTCATTGTTGTCGGTCAGGCGATGGGTGATACGTTTTCCAACAAGGAAGCCCTGCGTGGCTACGTTCGCGCCTTTGATGTGCGCACCGGCGCCTTGCGCTGGGTGTATCACACTATTCCGCAGAACAATGAATTCGGCACCGAGAGCTGGCAGGATCGATCCTGGTCTTACACCGGTCACGCGCCGGTGTGGGCCCTGTTCAGCGCTGATCCTGAACTGGGCATCGTCTATATGCCGATTTCATCTTCTACCAATGACATGTTCGGCGGTCATCGCATCGGCGACAACCTGTTCAGTCAGAGCCTGGTCGCAGTGGATGCTGCCACCGGTCGACGCCTGTGGCATTACCAGATGGTGCATCACGGTCTGTGGGATTACGATCCCCCGGCAGCACCGATATTGATGGACATCATTGTCGATGGCCGCCCGATCAAGGCAGTCACGCAAATCACCAAACAGTCTTTCGCCTATGTGTTCGACCGCGTCACCGGCGAACCGGTATGGGAGATTGAAGAGCGCCCGGTGCCGCAGTCGACCGTCCCCGGCGAGGTAACATCCCCTACCCAACCGTTTCCAACAAAACCTGCACCGTTTGATCGCCAGGGTTCCACCGAAGACAATCTGATTGACTTCACGCCGGCACTGCGCGCCGAAGCACTGCAAATCGCCAGCGGCTTTGTCACCGGTCCGGTATTTACACCGCCCAGTATTGCCGGTGATGAACCAGGTGACACACAGGGAACCATTCAACTGCCAGGCTCACAGGGTGGTGCCGATGTACAAGGCGCTGCTTTCGATCCGGAAACCGGTTATCTGTATATCCCGTCGATAACTGCACCGTTTATTGCGGATCTGTTTGTCGGCGACCCGGATTCCACCAATCTGCGTTATACCAAAGGCACGCGCCGGCTGGTCGCCGGACCGCAGGGCCTGCCATTGATGAAGCCGCCCTATGGTCGCATCACTGCCATCGACATGAATACCGGCGAACATGTCTGGATGGTGCCCAATGGCGACGGACCACGTGATCATCCTGCCATCGCACATTTGAATCTCGGCAAGCTGGGAGTGTCCGGTCGCCCTTCTCCGCTGCTGACCAAAAATCTGCTGTTCCTCGGCGAAGGTCGCACCAATTTACCGCGTGACGGACGCATTCCGCCGGATATGCCGATCGAGATTGCGATGAACAGTGGCGGACCGATGTTCCGCGCCTATGACAAAGCCGATGGTGATGTCATCTGGGAAGTGGAACTGGAAGCCGGCACGACCGGCGCACCGGTTTCGTATCTGCACGAAGGGCGTCAGTATATCGTTGTGGCAATTGGTGACCGGGAGCATAGTCCGGAACTGGTGGCGTTTGCGCTGCCTGAGTAGACATACTTTTTTGTTGGGCCAGACTGATGCAGAATGTTAGTACAAGGCTAAGTCACAGGAAGTCCGACGCACTGCATCAATTGCTGCGATGCTCAGCTTTCATGCTGGCACTGTCGTTCAATGTTGAAAGCGCTCGCGCAGCTGATGAGATTTCGCTTTCAGGGACTATCGAGCCAGTATCCTGTCTTGCGGTCTGTGGCGCCTGTTGCGGGACACATATAATAGATGAAGCGGCAGGGGTTCTTTCGGTTCTGGTTGGAAACAGTTTCGCACCTTTGGATCAGATCAATGAC
>JBBDXV010000399.1:0-2122 GCA_040902165.1 Pseudohongiellaceae bacterium | reverse complement strand
CCACGCGCAAGAGGGCCGGTCACAATAACATTGGCAGAAAATATGTCAAGCCGTCGGCGCGTTTCCAGGGACGCCTGCCAACCCACAGGCAGGCATTCCAAAATCCCCCACAGACAGCGAATTTACTGTGTTTCAGGGCTCCGGCTATTTACTTGATTAAAGCCTACAGGTGATTTACCCTAACCGCCCTTGGCAGCTATAAAAATTAGAAACCTCTGGTTCCGAAAGAGATTCCTTAATCAGCCAATTCTCGATATTTCCATTTCAGGGAGGCGCATGTAGCCCGTGAACCCGAAACTAACGCGTAGACGTTTTATCAAAGGCGTAATTGCCTCAGGCGTCGCTGCAACCACCACCGCAGTCTGGTATTCAGCAACCGGTGCTTCCCGACCGGCAGGTGCAGTGGAGCGACTCATTCGAATCAATGTTAACGGTCAAATGCGCAGTGTCGATGTGGCACCGCAGGAAACTTTGGCGTCTACCTTGCGCTACAAGTTGGGTCTGACCGGTACCAAACTGGGCTGCAACCGTGGTGAATGCGGAGCCTGTACGGTCCTGATTGACGACGTTCCCAGTTATGCCTGTTCCCTGTTGACGCATTCCTTCAAGGATCAACGCATCGAGACGGTTGAAGGACTGCAGGCTGCCAATGGTGATCTGCATCCGGTGCAACAGGCGTTTGTCGACGAACTCTCTCCTCAATGTGGTTACTGCACGCCGGGTCAGATCATGTCAGCCGTAGGACTCCTGCGCGCCAATTCCAATCCCAGCCGTGATCAGGTGCGGCAGGCACTGTCCGGTAACATCTGCCGCTGTGGCGCTTACGAGGCTTACATCAACGGCGTTCTGCGTGCAGCTCAAATAGGATAATCATCATGGCATATATGCATATTGGTAAAGATTTTGTCCCACCAGATGTACCCGGCAAGGTAACCGGCAGAATCAAATACGCGGAAGACTATGCCCGTGACGGCATGGCTTATGTCCGTTTGCTGACCAGTCCCATGCCCCATGCCCGCGTCGTGTCCATTGACGCCTCGGCAGCATTGGCGATGGAAGGCGTATACGGCATTCTTACTGCTGATGATGTCTATCCGGACGGTGAGCCCGTCGGCACCGGTCTTAATATATTGACCAACCAGCCTACGCTTATCGGTGAACCGGTTCTGGCAGTAGCGGCAGTAGATGAAAAGACCGCCGAGAATGCACTGGAACGAATTGCGGTGACTTTCGAGCGACTGCCCTTTGTGCTGGATCCGCTGGACAGCATCTCACCGGGCGGCGCGGACGCTTATACCGGTGGCAACACCTTTGTTTTTCGCCAGGGCTTTGCCCGCTATGAGTGGTCTACTGATCAGGTAACGGCGTTCCGTAACGGTGCCGAACCGACGGCCGAACCACAGCAAACCTGGACCTACGGAGATCTGGAAGCTGCCTTTGCTGCTTCTACCTTCATCTATGAAGGTACCTTTACTACGGCCGGCTATCCACATATGTGCATGGAGCCGCGCAGTGCCTTTGCCTACTGGGAAAACGGCAAATGTTTCCTGCATGGATCCTCCCAGAGTCTTTCGCCCCTGGCCGAAGGTATGGCACAGATTATCGGTGTCCCCATCGAAGACTTTGTGTTTATAAATGAAGCAACCGGTGGGGGGTTCGGTCAGAAAGCCCGCCCCAACAGCATACCCAGCATGGCGATTCCCGCCAAGATGTCCCAGAAGATCAATCGACCGGCCATGATGCGTATCAGCCGCGAGGAAGAGTTGTTGATCGGCGGTGCCAGGGTTGGATTCCAGGGCTGGATCAAGGTTGGTTTCAAACCGGACGGCACGATGGCGGCAGCAGATGTCTATATTGTTTCTGACAACGGCGGCAAAGGCGGTGGCGGCGATGCGTCTTCGGCTGCAGATGCCATATCCATGTTGTACCAGACCGAGGCCGTTCGTTTCCGCGGGGCTGGTATAGGTACCAACACCGGTCACCGTGGTGCCCAGCGTGGACCCGGCCAGAACCAGATCGCGCCGATTATCGCGCCGATCATGGACAAGGCGGCTGATGCACTGGGCATCGACCGGCTCGAAATCCGTCGCATCAATGCGGTACGCAATGGCGACCAGCATGG
>JBBDXV010000398.1:0-2123 GCA_040902165.1 Pseudohongiellaceae bacterium | reverse complement strand
ACTTTGTCCACAGCATGCAGAATCTGATTACGCCCCAGTCGAAAATGCTTGGTCAGCTCAACAGTCTGCAACAGGACGGTCATGCAGACCTCCCGGAAAAATACAGTGCCTCGGGTTTGTGACTGCAGGCCGGATCATGCAACCAGCAATCGACATCATGCCCCGGATTCATCGCGATTTTCACCGGATAGAGCGCCTCACAGACTTTCATCGCGTAGGGACAGCGGGCACAATAGCCGCAACCCCGAGGCGGTGAAAACAGGTCCGGCGGCGACCCTTCAATCGGCAGCAATCGGTGTTGCCTGCTCATGTCATTGGTGGGCATCGCCGCCCGCAGACCCAGGGTATAGGGATGCGAAGACCGGTAGAAGACATCATCCACCGAACCCTGCTCGACAATCTTGCCGGCATACATTACTGCCACCTGTTCTGCCATTCTCGCGACTACCCCAAGATCATGGGTGATAAGAATGATGGCCATGCCGGTTTCTTTCTGCAGATCACCCAGCAAGTCAAGAATTTGCGCCTGTATCGTTACATCCAGCGCCGTGGTCGGTTCGTCGGCGATCAGGATTGCCGGTTTGCAGGCAATCGCCATGGCGATCATCGCGCGCTGCAACATGCCGCCGGAAAACTCGAAGGGATACTGCCGCGCCCGTCTCGCAGCTTCAGGAATCTTGCTGAGTTCGAGCAGTTCTATGGCCCGATTGAAAGCTTTGCGGTGGCTGTAGCCTCGATGTACCTGCAAAGGTTCGGCGATCTGGTCGCCGATGGTCATCGTGGGATTCAGGGACGACATCGGATCCTGGAAAATCATGCCGATTTCCGAACCGCGGATATCCTTGCCATTGATGGTTTTACGACCAAGTATGTCCACACCGCGCAATTTCGCACTGCCGGCAATGATGCGCCCGGGAGGCATGGGTATAAGTCCCATCATGCTCTGTACAGTAACGGATTTGCCGCAACCTGATTCACCGACAATGGCCAGGGTCCTGCCGGCATGCACATCAAAGGAAACGCCACGCACCGCATGGACGGTACCGCCGTAAGTGTCAAACTCCACTTCCAGGTCGCGCACAGTCAACAGTGCCGCGTCTGACAGATTGACATCCATGGTCACTCGGTACTCCTCATGCGCGCATCCAGCGCATCCCTGAGACCGTCACCGAGAAGGTTAAAGGCCAGTACTGTCATGCTGATGAGCAGGGCGGGAAAAATCAGTTCATGTGGATGTGTCAGCATATTCTTGATGCCTTCATTTGACATGCTGCCCCAGGACGGCGTCGGTGGGGCCACGCCCATGCCGATAAACGAGAGAAACGCCTCGGTGAATATCGCGCTGGGAATCGCGAAAGTCACGGTCACCAGCACCACGCCAAGCGTGTTAGGAATCATGTGGCGGAACACCAGATAACCGGTTCTCGCTCCCAGCAATCGGGACGCAGCAATATAACCCTGCTCCCTGATCTGCAGAATCTGGCCGCGCACCAGACGTGCTGTTGCCGGCCAGGACAACAACACCAGTGCTACCAGCATCGGAAAGATACCGCTTTCACCGGGTCCGATCCCGAAGGCAATCTTGAACAGGATCATGAACAGCAGAAACGGCAGTGCCACGACGAAATCGGCAAAGCGCATCATCAGCTGATCAGTCTTGCCACCGATGAACCCGGCCGTACTGCCATAGATGACACCGAACAGCACGAACAGAAATGGTGCACCAATACCGATAAAAAGAGACACCCGGGCTCCGGCCATCAGGCGTGCCAGCAGATCGCGACCGAGATAATCGGTTCCCAGAGGATGCCGGGCCAACAGTATTTCATCGCCAATCTGCAAATTCGCGTCAGCATCGATCAGGCCGCGAGAGGCTGCCTCGGTAATGGTGGTAACCCGCCCTACCGATACTTCCAGTTCCTGGTAAGTGTCAGTCACCTGTCCATTGGTGCCCAGCGCCACCACATAATAGAAGTAGTTGCCAGGCCGCAGATCCAGCAAGTCCTCAACATGGGTTACTTCGTTGTTGAAAAACTCGGCAATCGGAACACCGAATGCCATTTCTGGCCCCAGCGGAAATACATTGCGATATATCCGGTGTCCATTGGCCCCAGGTAAGGGGT
>JBBDXV010000397.1:0-2134 GCA_040902165.1 Pseudohongiellaceae bacterium | reverse complement strand
TACTTTTGCGTCAGCCCCTGGCGAGACTGCCACGATTCTGGCGCTTGCGCCCACTCTCGGAAAGGAATTTCTTGCGCACCCGAATATGCTTTGGCGTCACTTCCACAAGTTCGTCACCCGCAATGAATTCCATGGCCTGTTCCAGTGTATGGATGACCGGCGGAGTCAAAATGATATTTTCATCACTCCCTGATGCCCTGACATTTGTCAGCTGTTTAGCCTTGGTCGGATTGACCACCAGATCATTATCCCGGCTGTGCAGACCGACGATCATGCCTTCGTAAACTTCGACGTTGGGCCCGACAAACAGGCGGCCGCGCTCTTGCAGAGTAAACAGGGCGTATGCCAGGGTTTTGCCAGAGACCATCGAGACCAGCACCCCATTCTGACGCCCGGCGATCTCACCGGCTTTGACGGTCCCGTAATGATCAAAAATGTGGGTCAACACACCGCTGCCGGAAGTCATGCTGAGAAACTGGCTACGGAATCCGATCAGCCCGCGAGTAGGAATAATGAATGTAAGACGTACCCTGCCCTTGCCGTCAGGCATCATGTCTTTCAGATCTGAACGACGTCTGCCCAGTTCCTCCATCACCGCGCCTTGATGCATCTCATCGCAATCTATTACCAGAGATTCATAGGGTTCCTGCCTTACACCGTCCACTTCATGGACGATTACTTCAGGTCTGGAAACGGCCAGTTCATATCCTTCCCGGCGCATACTTTCAATCAGCACCGACAGATGCAATTCGCCACGGCCTGCCACTTCATACTTGTCCGGAGACTCTCCGGGCTCAACCCGTAGAGCAACGTTATAAAGCAGTTCGCGCTCCAGCCGGTCTTTCAGATTCCGGGTGGTAACAAATTTGCCGTCGCGGCCGGCAAAGGGCGAGTCATTGACCTGAAAGGTCATGTGAATGGTGGGTTCGTCGACCGTAAGCGGCGGCATCGCCTCGATATGTTCGGGATCACAAAGCGTGTCGGATATATGCAGGTCATCTATTCCGGTGATACTGACAATCTCACCCGCTAACGCCTGTGGTACATCGATCCGTTCCAGTCCTACATAGTTCTTGACCTGCAGAATCTTGCCTTTGCGCTGTTTGCCATGGCGATCGACAATGATTACCTGCTGATTGGCCTTGGCCATGCCGCGCGTCACCCGACCTACCCCGATAACGCCGACATAGCTGCTGTAGTCCAGCGCGCTGATCTGCATTTGAAAATGCGCATCGAGCTGCACCGGCGGCGGCGGCACCTTGTTGACGATGGTCTCGAACAGCGGAGTCATGTCCGTGGCCAGTTTATCCGCCTCGTATCCGGCGACGCCATCCAGTGCTGAAGCATAAATTACCGGAAAATCCAGCTGCGTATCGTTGGCGCCGAGGCGATCAAACAGATCGAAGACTTCATTGAGCACCCAATGCGGTCTGGCACCATCCCGATCCACCTTGTTGATCACCACAATGGGATTCAATCCACGGGCGAAAGCTTTCTGGGTGACGAACCGGGTTTGGGGCATCGGACCGTCAACCGCATCCACCAGCAATAGAACACTGTCCACCATGGACAATACGCGTTCAACCTCGCCGCCAAAATCAGCATGCCCGGGTGTGTCAACAATATTGATGTGATAGTTGCGCCAGTTGATCGCGCAGTTCTTGGCCAGGATGGTAATTCCTCTTTCCCGCTCCTGGTCATTGGAATCCATGATCCGTTCAATGGACTTGCCGCGCGTCTCAAGTGTGCCCGACTGCTGCAGCAGTTTGTCCACCAGGGTGGTTTTGCCATGGTCCACATGAGCGATGATGGCAATATTTCGAATTTCGGTAGGCACTATGGAAAACCGGGAGTCAGTATTGAATTAAGGGAGCACCTTGAAGAGCCTGGAAAACGCAGTAGGTCAAGGGTGTCAAAAGGCGGCGAGTATACACGAGCAGAGGGGCAAATACACAGCGAATGACGACCGTACCCCAAATAATCAGCCGGCAGAAGGCCGGTACACTGCTACATTGGTGAAACCCTGATCCTGAAGGTGGGCAACGTGCAGTCGGCTCATAATGCCCTTGTCACAGTAAAGCACGAGCCTGATGGTCTTGTCCTGATCCGCCAGGTAACTGGATAAGCGGTAAAA
>JBBDXV010000396.1:0-2137 GCA_040902165.1 Pseudohongiellaceae bacterium | reverse complement strand
TTCTTCATCGCCTGCTGGATCTGCTTTTCGGTAAGCGTATCCACGTTTGTTGGAAAATAGGAGGAATACCGCAACCCCTTCACCATTCCCGAAACTGGACAACCCTATACTTCGGAGATACCTTTTATCCTTCCTATACTCAGTTTCCAATATAAAAATTTGATCAATGGGGCGAGAGTACTTGTTCAGCATAGGGATTTGGTCTTGGCGCGCTCGGCTGATAGCCTTTCCATCATGGAGCGTTTACACTGACTGGCGACCACAAAAACCTCATAACACTGACTGCATGAGTGATTTAAAAAAAGACTATGAACGAATCGCCTGTCACGAACACCAGGAAATCAGCTGCACCCAAAGGTCTGTCACACCTGGTCAGTGAGCTTAGCCAGCGCAATGTTTTCAAAGTCGGCGCGGTGTATGGCATTTCCGGTTGGTTAATTATCCAATTGGCGAATAATATTTTTCCCGCCTTCGATTTCCCGCAGTGGACTTACCAGTTTGTCATCCTCATCACTCTGATCGGTTTTCCCATCGCGCTGATCTTCGCCTGGGCTTTTGAGATCACACCAGAGGGGCTGAAGAAATCCTCGGAAGTAACGCGCCAGGAATCCATTGCGCCACAGACTGGCAGAAAACTGAATACTCTGATCATCAGCGCAATGGCTGTACTGTTGGTATTCATGTTGATCGAGCGCATTTACTTTATGGATGCCGCTGCGCCCGCGCAAGTCTTAAGCCCGGAAGTCAGTGCTGATGTGGAAGTGGCAATCGTCAATGCCGAGAGTACCAATGCAACTAACCCGGTCATTTCCGAAAAATCCATCGCTGTGCTGCCCTTCGATGATTTCAATGCCGGTGGCGAAGATGAATATTTTGCCGATGGCCTCACCGAAGAAATCCTCAATGCGCTGACGCGCACGCCGGACCTGCTGGTGGCCTCGCGCACTTCGTCGTACCAGTACAAGGACCAACTGGTGGATATCAAGACAGTGGCCGATGCACTCGGCGTGGCGCATGTATTGGAAGGATCGGTGCGCCGCTCGACGACACGTTTGCGCGTGACGGTGCAGTTGATACGCGCATCCGATGGCTTTCACCTGTGGTCGGAAAACTACGACCGTCAGCCGGACGACATCATCGCGGTGCAGGAAGATATAGCCTTCCAGATTGCCACCGCGCTGCAAACGGCAATGGATCCGCAGGCGCTGCAGCAGATGGTGCAATCCGGCACTCGTTCTGTGGCGGCATACAATGCCTACTTGAAGGGCCGGGCCAATCAAGCCTTGTTGCATCCTGGCAACCAGCAAACTGCTTATGAGGCGTTTGAAGAAGCACGGCGCCTCGACCCGCAGTTTGCAGCCGCCCATTATGGTGCTGCGGTCTACTGGCTCGCGGCCCTGCAGCCCAATCTGTTCACCAGCATGGCAACAGGGGCGCAGGAATTTCCGATCGAAGCCGTCAGGACGAATTTTCTTGAACGCATCGGCCTGGCCATTGCCAATGCCAGAGTTCCCGACCGCTATTACTTCCAGGCACAGGAAGCGCAGGTGAACCTGCAATACAAGCAGGCGGCGCAATTCATCCGCCTGTTCACGAACGCACTTCCAGTGGATTTTGGTACTGGCATAGCGCTTCGGGAATTCAATAGCATGCGCGTCGCGGCATGGTTGAGCGATGACAACTACACCCGACAAATCCGCGACGCCCTGGCGGAGTTACCCACTATTGACGCTGGACTATCGGGAGATGTGGTTTGGATGCACGTGGTCTTGGGCGATCTGGAAGCAGGCCGCGACTTTGCCATTAGATCCATTGCGAAATTCCCGGAAGACGAGTTCCTTAAATATCAATCCCAGCGCCTGTTGCTGGAAGCCGGCTATGTCGACGAGGCCCGCGAACTGCTCAGAAGTATCACTGGCATCCAGTTGCCTGTCGAAAATGTCAGTTTGGCCACACTGCGCCAGGCTTGCGCAGAAAATGACCTGGCAGAAGCCACCCGCATTTTCGAAACCGAAATACCGGAACTCGACGACAGTGGGCGCTGGCATGCGCTCAATCATCTGGGCCGGAAAGAGGAAGCCACCGCTTTACTGCGGCAGTTTGACCAGGAGCCCTATCTGTACCTGTTGTCGTCGTA
>JBBDXV010000395.1:0-2147 GCA_040902165.1 Pseudohongiellaceae bacterium | reverse complement strand
CCAGTCCTGTGAGCGCGTGGTGAAAAACCGGGGGTCCGGCTTGGAGTGTTAACTCATTAATTACAGTCAAGATACTGAATTAAAAGAAAGACCTCTAAGTCACTACAGAACCTAGAGGTCTTTTTTTTTACGCTGCTTTTTTAACTGCCGGGATCCGAGATGCCGGTAAAGGGGAACTTTTGTGCCGAAAAAACTAAAAAGGAACATAACACTGGTCTATGGGCTGGCGTTTTTCCACAGCTTTATGATCATCGTGCCGGTGATCGTACCCTTCTTCATGTCGAAGGGACTTGGTCTGGCCGAGATTTTCTATCTGCAGACCGTCTATGCCGCCACAATCGTCCTGCTGGAAGCACCGTCAGGATATATCGCTGATGTTTTCGGTCGGCGAATGGCGTTGTTGGTCGGCAGTGTATTTCACGGGTTTGGCTATCTGTATCTCAATATCGCTGATGATTTCACCCAGCTGATCATTTTCGAAATTACCGTGGGTATCGCCGGCAGCCTGTTATCAGGTGCAGATCTGGCCCTGCTGTTCGACACACGAAAAGCGCTTGATGCCGACCAGATTGCACCGCACAGCAAGGAAATTGCCCGGTTGGGTTTCATGCGCTCTTTTGCCGAGGGATTGGGGGCGTTGTTGGGCGGCGTCCTGGCCATGTGGTCATTCGATCTCATGATCCTTGTCCAGTCAGTCGCAGCCTGGATGTGCTTGCTAATGGTTTTGCTGGTAGTGGAACCGCCTTACAAGAATACCAGCGGGCAAATCGTCGACATGCGAATCGTCGCGATTATCCGGCACCTGCTGGGTAGTGATCCGGTATTGAAAAGTGTGTTTTTCGCGATACCGGTTTACAGCCTGGTGTCGTTCCATGCGGTCTGGCTGATTCAGCCTTACTGGGAATCCAGGGGCGTTTCACTGGCCTTGTTTGGAGTGCTGTGGTGCAGCCAGAGTCTGGTGGTCGCAATAGCGAACCATTTTGGTTACACCATAGAGCGAAAACGCGGCGCTGTATTTGCGCTGGCACTGATAGGCGCTCTACCGATAGCAGGACACTTTGCCATGGCATGGCTTGGCGGTTGGGCTGGAATCATTGCCTGCTGGTTGCTGTTTTTCGGTCGCGGGCTGAATCAGGTAATTCTGGTGAATGCGCTGAACCGGAGAATACCCAGTGAATTTCGCGCCACCGCGAATTCACTGACCAGTTTTACCTTCAGGCTTGGCTTCATCACCACCGGTCCGCTGGTTGGCTATATCGCCGACAGTCAGGGACTGACTACCGCGTTAAACCTGCTTGGCCTGGTGAGCATCGTGGTCTTTGCCTTGATCATGATGCCCTTGATCCAGACTGTCAGGGCATTGCAAAGGCAGGTAACAGTGTAAGAAGGTCCCTCCCACTGGGGCGGTCATCCCGAATCCTCCTTCCCGACGGATGACCGCCCCTTTTTTAATTCCCCGATCGAACCAAGGCCGGTAACTCAGGCAGAAATTTCCCGAGACCCGACCAACAAGATGCACCGTTTGAGCGCGTGTCATTACGCAGCAGTTGCCGAATTGGTGCTTTGAATAGGCTCATGATAAAGTCAGACCGCTGTTTTGCACCTGAATCGATCACACTGCGGCTTCTTGCAACGCCGAGGCCCGGATTCGGGCACAGGACAAACGACACCAATAAAAAGCAGGAGTTCTACGATGAAATTAATCACCGCCATTATTAAACCGTTCAAATCCGACGATGTGAGAGAAGCATTGTCCGAGCTGGGCGTGCAAGGCATGACGATTACGGAGGTCAAGGGTTTTGGCCGGCAGAAAGGCCATACCGAACTGTACCGTGGCGCGGAGTACGTCATCGATTTTCTACCCAAGTCCAAAATCGAAGTGGCTGTGGAGGACGGATTGCTGGACCGTGCTGTGGAAGCTATTTGCAAGGTAGCCCACACTGGTCAGATCGGCGACGGGAAGATATTCATCAGTAATCTGGAACAGGTCATCCGCATTCGGACCAACGAAACCGGCAACGACGCGTTGTAATGGAGCAACCAACAATGAAAACAATAAAAAATTCGCTTAGTCCCCTGATCTGTCTCTTCCTGCTTTTTGTACCGTCACTGGCTCTGGCCCAGGACGATCTCAATGGTGCCAATAC
>JBBDXV010000394.1:0-2162 GCA_040902165.1 Pseudohongiellaceae bacterium | reverse complement strand
GATCTGCAAACGGTGAGCCACCATATAACATAATACCTGGTCGAATATAGTCAAAGCCGAGATCCGTTCTCGCAAGTATGCCGGCCGACGCACTGAGACTGAACTCGATACGTTTATCCTGCAGCTGACGGGCGGCAGCAACAATATCCTGAAACCGGCTCACCTGCAGGGCAGTAACTGCTGCCGCATCCGGGTCGTCCGAGTCCACGCAGGCCAGATGTGACATGACTATTACCCGCGAAGTCTGGGAACAGGCGACAAGGAATTCCAACGCCGCAGCGATCTCCTCTGCCGTCATGCCAAGTCTGTGCATACCGGTGTCCGCTTTCAGCCAGACGGAAAACCGGCTGCGGGGATTGTCCCTGATCCTGGACTTCAACAGCGCCAATTGATAATCCGCATGGATCACGAACTCAATGCCTGCCTCAAGCAAAAACCGCAATTCGTCGGCGTTGCGGAATCCGCCCAATAACAGCAGCCGCTTGCCGGTACCCTGTAACTGCAAAGCAATAACCTCGTCCATCGTCGCTACTGCCAGTACCTCGGCACCGTCCGGGTTCTGTTTAAGCGAGGCCGCAATTTCGGTCATACCGTGACCATAGGCATTGGCCTTGATGACCGCAACAATGCTTTTATCCGGGTGCAACTCCCGCGCGCGTTGCAAATTACCATGCAAAGCCTGCAGATCGATTTGAGCCCAGGCACGAGGGTTAGGAGAAAAAGACACGACCAGACTACTCCGCAGTCAGGATGTTTTCAGGAAGGTGCGATCCGTTATAAACCGTGGGTATAGCTGTCATCGTATTTGGGTTGGGCAAAATTTTCAAAGCGGGTAAATTGACCGAGAAATGACAACCTGAGATCTCCGATTGGTCCATTACGGTGCTTGCTAATGATGACCTCTGCAATGCCTTTGTCATTGGTATCCTTGTTATAGACTTCATCCCGATAAATAAACGCGATTATGTCAGCATCCTGTTCGATCGCACCAGAATCGCGCAGATCTGACATTACTGGTCGTTTATTGGGACGCTGTTCCAGTGAACGGTTCAGCTGCGACACGGCAACTACCGGGCAATTGAATTCCCGCGCCAGCAATTTAAGCGAGCGTGAAATCTCAGATATTTCCCCGACCCGATTCTCACTCGTCCCTTTTACCTGCATCAGCTGTAAATAATCCACCACTACCATACCCAGATCACCGTGTTCGCGAATAACCCGCCGGGCGCGGGAGCGCATTTCCATCGGACTGAGACCCGGACTGTCATCGATCAACAAGGGGCGGTCCTTAAGCTTGGCAACAGCGGATGTTAACTTCGGCCAATCATCTTCAACCAGCTGGCCGGTTCTCAATCGGGTCTGATCGATTTTGCCGAGGGAGGACAACATTCGAAACACCAGGCTATCTGCCGGCATCTCCAGACTGAACACCAGAACCGGTGCCTCGTTGTGCAAAACCGCGTGTTCAACGAGATTCATCGCAAAAGCGGTTTTGCCCATCGATGGTCTGCCGGCGACGATAACGAGGTCGCCTTTTTGCCAGCCATTCGTCATCGCGTCCAGATCCCGGTAACCGCTGGCCAGGCCGGTTAATGCGCCATCGGATGCATATAATTCATCGACTCTCTCGATTACTCTGGTAATCACCGGATTGATTTGTTCCGGACTACCCTCGCGAGGACGATCATCAGCGATATTGAAAACTTTCTGTTCGGCCTGATCCAGCACCTCCGCTGCTTTTCTGCCACCGGTGTTGTAGCCGCTGTCGGCGATTTCATTGGCGACGCCAATAAGGGTCCGCAATGTTGCCCGTTCGCGAATGATGTCGGCATAGGCTTTGATATTGGCCGTGCCCCTGGCATTGCCGGCCAGCTCACCCAGATAATCAAGTCCACCGGCATTCGCCAGTTCATTCCGTTCGTTGAGCGCCTCGCTCAGAGTGACAACATCGATAGGATGGTTGGCTTCACTCTGTTGCAGCATAATCTGGAAGATGACCTGGTGCTCGGGGCGGTAGAAATCCATCGGCAACAGCAGATCAGCGATATTGTCCCATTCCGCATTGTCCAGCATCAGACCGCCGAGCACAGCCTGCTCGGCCTCTACAGAGTTTGGTGGAACCTTGAGGGCGGTGAGGGTTCCGGGGGCGTTTTTCTTGTTTT
>JBBDXV010000393.1:0-2174 GCA_040902165.1 Pseudohongiellaceae bacterium | reverse complement strand
ACCGCAGACAACAGCAAGCAGATCCCGGTGACTGACGATACCTTTAAATGTCTTGCCCAGATGACCAAGGCCGAAGGCACCGCCTACTACGTCGACAATCTACTGGGTGATATCAATGCCACGCTGAGTGTTGCCACTTCGGCAACCGGCGGGAAATTCCCTCCCGGCTCAGTCGTGTCCATGGTGCCCAATGAGGTAATGATCAAACATCAGGAAGGCTGGAATCCGGTCAGCGGTGACTGGGAATATTTCATGCTGAATGTTTCAGCTAATGGCAGCAGTATTGCGTCCCGTGGTGGAGTTGAAGTAGTCAATCGCGCCGGCTCCTGTATGGGCTGTCATGCACTGGCACGTCCGGAATGGGATTCAATTTGCAGTAACGACCATGGTTGTGCGCCCATTCCTTTTACGCGTGAACAGATCATGGCCGTTCAGGCTGCCGATCCCCGCTGTCTAAAAGAGTAATTCAGGTTTTCAGTAGTTTCAGTAGGGTCGGAGGTGGATTTCAGTGGGGTCGGAGGTGAGACACCTCCGACCCCTTTGGTCCAGTTAATGTGAGGACTTCAGTTCGCGCCGGATTTTGAATGCATTACTGATCAGATCCCACCCAGCTCCCACACCCCATAGCGTGATCAAAATTGTCGAAGCGGTAGCCAGTCCCAAACTCGATTCCCACCATGGCATCACCTCAGCCATTCTAGCCTCGAACAGAACGCCGTCTATTTGCAGGCAGATCACCGCGCCAACGATGATGGCAAGATCACAGAATATAATCAGCAGTCGTTTACCGACTGACCAGTAGGGCCGAAACATCAGCCAGATATAAGCCGGCAAGCACAATATTACCTGGATCTTGAGCCACAAGATGAAAGTGGTGAATCGATTGTTGGATGCCCCCATCAATTCATCAAAACTGTGTACCACGTTTACCTGGCTCAAAACGATGAACCAGGCCAGCATAAAAAACACGGTAAGCACTATCGTGAACAGGGACTCGCGCTCGGCGTCATGGCGAGGCAGTTGGGCCGGGTCCCAGTTGGCAAGATAATTTGCATTTGTCAAATATCGATCGGTTAGATGAAAGCCAAGCGTAATGGCGCCGAAATAAAACAGACCCATGTCAAACAGATCGCTCAGCTCGACATTTGGCCATGCATCACGTTCACCGGTAATAAAGTACATGACGAGCGACACTGCCCAGATTGCCACCAGAATGACAACCATGTAGCGAATGACGAGCATGTACAGTGGGAAAAGCGTTTCGCTGATAAGCGGTCCGCTGTCGCGGTAGGCCGAAGCAACCTTGAGCGGAGGCCCAAACTCCCGCAGCAGAGCGAATACTTCTTCTTCATTGAGATCACGGCCGAGCGCTTCCCCACGATCACTGAATTTTTCCTCCAGCAGGGAGTTGATTTCCTCCGCGACATCATCACGATTTTCTTCAGGCAGGTAACTCTTTACCTGTGCTACATAGCGGGCGATCCAGTTCATTGTTGTGCCTCCTTGATCCGGGTTACAGACCTGTTCAGTGTTTCCCATTCGTCCTGCAATGCGGCCAGAGTTGTTTCACCGACTTTGGATATCCGGTAGTAACGTCGCTTGCGTCCGTCGCCCTCCGACCATCGGCTTTCCAATAGTCCGTTGGACTCGAGACGGCGAACCAACGGGTAAAGCGTGCCTTCTTCTATATCCAGGCCGGTTTCCAATAACAGTTTGCGCAGGGAATAACCGTAGTGTTCCTGTTTAAGACTCATCAGCACGGCCAGAGCAAGTACTCCGCGCCGTAGTTCCAGACGCATTGATTCAATGGGATCAGGCATGATTGTTCTTCCATACTGTGCGATACACAGCTTTATACTGTACGGCATACAGTAAAGTCAACAACAACAATGAAATCGGTTCGGGGGTGCTTGAAGGCCTGGAAGCAGGCTTAGAAAATGCTGGAGGTCTTTAGAGTTAAATCTAATGAAAACAAGAGGCTAATATCTTTTATTCAAGTCCTATTTTAATTCTGGCGTAAGTCCGTCTGGCCTCACTCAGCTGGGATGGGGAGAGACTTCGTTCAATTCGATTCAGCAATTCAGCGGCATCTTCGACCTCACTTTCAACCGCCAGACGTGCCCAGGCATGGGCCCGAACCGGATCCTTTTCGATCCCGTCGCCCTCAAAATACA
>JBBDXV010000392.1:13021-15129 GCA_040902165.1 Pseudohongiellaceae bacterium | reverse complement strand
GCGGTGAGCGCCACAGACCAGGCACAAAAATCAGGTCAGTTGCAGGAATTTCTGCGATAGAAAACTGTGGTGTTACCGTCAGGCCGCCCGCAAGCAATACATCGTGCTTGTCCATGCCAGCTACAGCCAGGGTCAATTTGCGTCCGTCGTTTTCGGTGTGCCCTCTTACCAATGCTATTTCTATAGCTGCGTTCAGCATTTCAAGAGGAATAGTAATACTCGTACCAAGGGATCCTGGCAACGCCAGAAAGGTGACATGGGTCATTGCTTGTAGTCTATGGATACAATATTAAAGTGTTTCTCACCGTCGGGCCCAGGTATTGCAACATCACTGTCCAGAGACTTGCCCAGCAAAGACCTGCCGACTGGTGAGTCAATGCTGATCATTCCCTGCGACGGATTGATTTCATCCGGACCCACCAGACGGTAACGAAATTGCTTGCCGGTATCATCTTCAAGTTCTACCCAGGCGCCAAAATAAATCTTGCTGGTATCTCCTGGAATTGACTTCACAACCGTAAGATTTTCCAGGCGTTTGCTTAGATGTCGTACTCTTCTGTCTATTTCCCGCAGACGTTTTTTACCGTAAATGTACTCTGCATTCTCCGAACGATCGCCCATGGCGGCTGCCTCGGAGACCTGTTGCGTAACTTTGGGACGTTCAACACTCCAAAGCTCTTGTAACTCCTGCTTGAGGCGTTTTTCGCCTTCAGCAGTAATGTAATTTGAAACCGGTCGGGGAGGTGGTCGGTAGCGGCTCATGGCTCAGTCCAGATTCAGAAACAACTGTGATGTTTTCATTCTAGTCCTTGCTGATCTGGTTTCGATATCTTGTGACTGAAAATTCTCAGGATTTGCCGCGATCAATTTTACCCCGACTCCTAGCAGCCTCACCGGGCGATTGCCGCGCGCAAACCCTTTTTGCAGCAATTGTTGAAAATTATGTTGATCTGTCGTGACCGACAGCATCTCAACCGTCGTGGAAACAAAATTGTTGAATTTTATCCTTACGAATTGTTTGGAAATCGAATAGCGTTCTTCCAGGCGTGCAAGTCTCTTGTTCAATTCAATAGCCAGGTCCGGAAGCGCATGCAGACAGGAATCATAATCCAGAAGATCGTCTACATAAGTGTTTTCCACGCTTAGAGATTTGCGCAATCGGCTTGTTTGTACTGGTCTCTCATCAATGCCTCGACATAGTTCATAAAGCCTGGAACCGAACACGCCAAACAGGTCATGCAGCTCTTGCAGAGAACGCGACCGCAGATCGCCACAGGTATTTATTTGCAGTTTCTTCAGTTTCAAGGCCGTTACCTGGCCGACGCCAAACATTTTCTTCACCGGCAGTTGTTTGACAAATTCGTCTACCTGGTCTGGCGCAACAATGAATTGACCGTCGGGTTTGTTCCAGTCACTGGCGACCTTAGCCAGAAACTTGTTTGGTGCGATTCCGACAGAGACTGTAATTCCGAGTTCATCACGCACCAATCGCCGTATTTCCGCAGCTATCATCAAGGCATCATTCTCAAATCGGGCACAGTTGCTGACATCAAGATAAGCTTCATCCAGGGACAAGGGCTCGATCAAATTTGTAAATCGATTGAATATGCCGTGAATCAGTTGCGATGCTCTTCGGTATTTTTCCATGTCGGGGCGAATTATAATCAGATCCTGGCACAATTTCCGCGCTGCGGCGGATGCCATGGCTGAATGTATGCCAAGTTTACGCGCCTCGTAATTACAGGTTGCGACTACACCGCGCCGTTGGGGATGGCCGCCTACTGCCACCGGTAATCCGGTCAGTTGCGGGTTATCGCGAACTTCGATCGCAGCATAGAAGCAGTCGCAGTCGCAATGTATTATTTTTCGCTGGGAGGGCATGAAAGCAAGATACACAGTGGAGATAAAATCCACCTTCGAATTTACCTTATCATTACCGTCAAGTAAAACCACCGGGCAAGGTAGTCAAGCCCATAAATACAGATATTATCTGCCGCAGATCAATTCAGGGTGTGAATGTCTCTTTTACTGTGTGAATCTGAGGGTGATTTGTTGCACAATGTCGTCAAATGATAACCGCGAGGGATTCGGTGATGGATTCGGTGATG
>JBBDXV010000392.1:9989-12921 GCA_040902165.1 Pseudohongiellaceae bacterium | reverse complement strand
GGATTCGGTGATGGATTCGGTGATGAAAAGACAAAAGCTGGTTTGCCTGCGAGTGGTTTTTTTGTTTTTCGGCGCGTTTTTGAGTTCTCTGGCCTGGTCTCAGCCCGGCAGCGACACGACGCGCGATGTGCCGGGTGTAAGCACCTGTCTCACTTGCCATAATAATACGGCGATCACGGCGATCCGGCAGACGCCGCATGGTCAAAGCACGGTTCCTGGCTCGCCATTCTCGCGTGGCGGTTGCACAGACTGTCACGGCGGCAGCGAGACGCACGTGCGCGGTATGCAATCGCCAGGCGTGGTTTTTGATGATGGTACTGATCGATTCCCTCCCAGTCCGATAACGTCCCAGAATCAATCATGTCTGAATTGCCACCAGTCGCGGGACACGGTGCACTGGAGTGGCAGCATTCACCAGGCCGCCGATCTGGCCTGTGTCACATGTCACAAGATCCACCAAGCGCAAAACAACAGCGCTCTGAACGAGGTTGGAGGCGCCGGCATCTGTCTTACTTGTCACCTGGAAAAGCGTTCCCAGTTCAATGGACGCAGCCATCATCCGGTCATGGAGGGCCTGATGAGTTGCACAGACTGCCATAATCCACATGGATCGGATGCGCGGGCGTTGCTGGCACGCGCCGGTGTGGTGGAAACCTGCACACAATGTCATGCTGAAAAGCGCGGGCCGTTTCTTTGGGAACATCAACCGGTGGTTGAAGATTGCAGCAATTGTCACAATCCCCATGGTTCAACCCAGGTCAGCATGCTGACGGTGCGGCAGCCGTTTTTGTGCCAGACCTGCCACTCCGACCCGTTTCATCCCAGTACCTTGTACTCGGGAGATGATATCCCGCCGGCCGGCGCCGCCCAGCAATTGCTTGGCAGCTCATGTACCAACTGCCACTCCACTATTCACGGCTCCAATCATCCATCAGGTTCGCGATTGACTCGCTGAAGGAACCCTGGTCATGTCGGTTCATAACCTTCGATATTCGCTATTTTTATTCTGCAGTTTGTTCGCCAGCGGATTAGCAGCTCAGGCTAAGCAGATTGAATTGGGAGCCGGTTACAGCAGCGACGATGCATTTCGCCCCGGGCAGTACAGTGGTTACCCTTCGGCTGGCAGTTTTGCTATCGGCGGGTTCAACCTCTATGGTCCTGCCGAGGGTTCCCGACACTGGCAGATAGAAGGTGCCGATCTGGGGCTGGAAACCTCGAAACTCAAGGCAAGTTATGGCAATTGGGGCAGATACTTGCTGGAATTTACATTCAGTCAGTTGCCCCAGTCTGAAATCAGTAACGTTTACAGTCCGTTTACAGGATATGGCTCAGCAAATCAAAGTCTGCCTGCGGGATGGACAGGGGCGAGCTCAACCACCGGGTTCACCTTCCTGAATTCTGCACTCAACGAGTTTGATATTGACAAAAAGCGACAACGTTTCACCGGTGAATTCAATTGGCAACTGGCGTCTGAATGGGCGTTAAACGCTGAATACCGGCATGAAACAAAAGAAGGTAATGACACCTTTGGTGCAATATTCGGCAGTACCGGAGGCAACCCCAGGGGCGCTCTGCTGGCACGGCCAATCGAATTTACGACATCCGAAATCAGTCTCAGGCTGGATCATGCTGACGCAAAGACCCAGTATGGAATCGGATACAGCTTGATATTTTTTGAAAACCAGGCCAGTACATTGCGCTGGGACAATCCTTTCAACAACTCCCAATGGTTGGCGGCGGCAAATTTCAGCAATGCCGCGACCGGCCAGCTGGCACTGGAGCCGGATAACGAATCTGCCCAAATTAATCTCTATGCCGGCCATAACTTTAGCGCCGGCACGCGGATCAGTGCGTCGCTGTCCAAAGCACTTCTGGTACAGGATGAAGATTATTTGCCGTATAGCAGCGTGATTGCCGCCCCGATCGCCTTGCCAGGGTCTGATTTGAATGGAGAAGTGGAGACGCTGACCGCGAATCTGAATTTCTCATCAAGACTCAATCAGCGTTCCACACTACGTCTGCGATACAGCTTCCGGGACCGGGACAACCATACGCGTCAGGCATTATTCCTGCGAGTAGCCGGCGACGTGGCAAATCAGGCCACTTTGTTGAGCGATGGTGCCAGGCTTAACCGGATTTATGATCAGGCAATTGACAAGTTTTCTGTGGATCTGGATTATCGATTTACCGGCAAAACCCGAGCGTCGGCTGGTTACGCGGTCGAGGAAAATGATCGTAGCATGGTAGATGTTGAAGCGACAACCGAACAAACCGGTTTCCTGAAACTGGACCTCAAACCTTTCTCGATGTCCAGTGCCTGGGTGAAATTGAGTCATGCCGAGAGGGAAACAGCAGGACTTGATACCACCAGGCCTCTCTTTGCCGGACATAATCCTGACTACGTTGCAACCTTGGTCGGTGCTGAATTGTTTCAGAATGATCCGTATCTTCGGCGTTTTCACATCAGCGCCCGGGATCGCGATGAATTGAGTGGCAGCCTGAATCTTTATCCAACAGCTTCAGTCGGGATAAATCTGCTGGGCCGGGTCCGCAATGATGACTACCCAAACACCTTGGTGGGACTGCAGGAATCACAAACGCAGATGCTTGCCGTTGACCTTGCCTACACTCCGGGTCTCGACTGGTCTGCCGGTTTGTTCTATAACTTCGAAAATTATCACAATCAACAAGCGGGATATTCGCGTTCCGGCGGTGCCAATCCGACACCGGCCTCTCCGATGTCGGCAAGGGATGCGGGCCGTAATTGGCGAATGCAGAGTGAGGACTTCGTGCACACTTTAGGTGGCAGCCTTGGCTGGGCGCCGATAGGGGGACGCCTGGCCTTGTCTCTGGACGCCACCTATACAGATGCAACGACCGAATCGGATCCTTATAGTAGTGGGCTTGCCTGGTTGCCGTATCCCGATATCAC
>JBBDXV010000392.1:2630-9889 GCA_040902165.1 Pseudohongiellaceae bacterium | reverse complement strand
CGCGCACCACCGACATTGCGATGTCCCTTGAGGGCATAGAGCTGATTGGCATCGGCTTCTTTCAGGAATCTGTCCAGCAGGGATTCATCGCGCAAGGTAAATGTCACATTCATCACTGACCGGTGATTGACGTGGGCAGTCCCGGAATAAAAATCGCTTGCATCTATCGCGGCGTAAATAAGCCCGGCTTTGGTTTCATTTTGAACTTCCATGGCGTCCACGCCACCCTGATCCTTTAACCATTCCAGCACCAGACACATCATGTAAATCGCAAAAGTATTATTGGTGTTGGCCATTGAATGATTTTTGGCATAGGTTTCGTAGTTCAGCAGGGAAGGCGTAATAGACAGGGCCTTTCCCAGCAGATCTTCCCTGATGATGACTACTGCCAGACCGGAAGGGCCAAGATTTTTCTGCAAGCCAGCATAGATCACCCCGAATTGATTGAAGTTCAGTCGTCGTGACATAAGCTCGGAAGTCATGTCTGCGACCAGCGGAATTTCCCCGCAATCAGGAAATTTGTTCCAGCGAGTGCCGTA
The DNA here is from genome assembly GCA_040902165.1 of Pseudohongiellaceae bacterium. GTDB lineage: Bacteria > Pseudomonadota > Gammaproteobacteria > Pseudomonadales > Pseudohongiellaceae > NORP240. Next base: position 9,350 of record JBBDXV010000392.1, on the reverse strand, counting down.
AATAGTATTGTTGCCGGTGATATGGATATATGAAGAATCCTTGTCAACTTGCGCGGCATTGAAATCCGGTATCCGGTTAAAACTGCTGGTCTCACTGCTCGCTGCAACCGTGATATTGCCGTAGCGTGATGCTTCCTTGCGTGCCAGCATCGCAAAATTTCCCGATTCCACATAAGCCGCCTTGTGGGCAGGATTGCGACCCAAAAGATTGAGCGGTATGGCAGAAAATTGCATCTGGGCGCCGCCATGCACGTAGAGAATCCGGTAGTTTTCCGGGATGCCCGCAAGTTCTGTCAGCAGCGCATCAGTACGGTTCAGAACTGCATCAAACTCTTTCGAGCGATGACTTATTTCTATAACACCTGCCCCCAGATTGTCAAAATCGAGAAATTCATTGCGGGCCTTCTCCATCACCTCGGTAGGTAACATGGCGGGACCGGCGCTAAAATTGTAAACGCGTGTCATGGGATTACTTCCTGAAATCAAACTAAATTAGGGTGACCTTGATTACGTCCTCGATTGCGGCAATTGCAGAGAGGGCTTGCGCTGTCGGTGCTGAATCCATATCAATGAGGTTATAGGCAATTTCATTGCGACTCTTGTTAAGCATATCGATGACATTGATATTCTGGTCTGCCAGGACTGCAGTAATCTGACCCAGCATTTTAGGAACGTTTTTGTTGCTGATGGCCAGTCGCGTGCCCGGCCTGGCGTCAGCAGCGCGGTCCAGATACAGGGTGGGGTAGTTCACCGAATTCCTGACATTTCCATTGGTCAGGAAATCCACCAGTTGATTGGCGGCCATCACGGCACAATTCTCTTCTGCCTCATCCGTGCTTGCGCCGATATGCGGCATTGAGATTACATCTTTGCGGCCGATCAGTTCCGGTCGCGGAAAGTCATTCACATACATTCGCAGATTTCCGCTGTCCAGCGCCGCGACCAGGGCGTCCGAATCCACAATCTCGTCGCGGGCAAAATTCAACAGACAGGCACCTGGACGCAAGGCACTGAACAAACTCTCATTGAACATCTTCCGGGTTGAATCGAGCACCGGTAGATGCAGGGAGATAAAATCTGCATTGGCGACCAGTGAGCTGAGGTTTTCAATTCGCCTTACCTGACTGGGCAGGCGCCAGGCGGCCTCGACGGACAGTGCTGGATCATAACCGAGGACCTCCATGCCCATGGCGATACCCATTTCCGCCACCAGTGAGCCGATCGCGCCTAATCCGACCACGCCCAGGGTCTTGCCATAGATCTCATTTCCTTTGAACTGCTTCTTGTCCTTTTCCAGCAACTTTGACATTTCCTGGTAATCAGTCACCCCGGTCATTGAATTGACATAGGAAATACCGGGAACGATTCCTCTGGACGCCAGTAACAGTCCGCACAGTACCAATTCCTTGACTGCGTTGGCATTGGCGCCAGGAGTATTGAAAACCACAACACCGTGAGCCGTGCAATCGTCGACGGGCACATTATTGACCCCGGCACCGGCGCGGGCGATGGCCTTTAAATTGGCCCCGAGAACCTCCGCCGACAGTTTTTCACTGCGCAGAAGAATGGCATCAGCATCGGCGTTATCTGCTGAAACCTTGAAGCGGGTCGTATCAAATCGTTGCAGGCCCTTGGCGGCAATTTGATTGTAGGTCCTGATGGTATACATGGGTTCTGATCTCTGCGGAATGGCTGTCGGTACTTCTGGTGGGGTCGGGAAATTTCAAGGCGGCATTTATAGCGCGAAACGGCAGCAAAAATCCAGCCGGATTTAAGTGGTCAAAATCCCTATGGGGGTTCGTCATCGGCCGCGCTATCATTGCGGTTCATTTTTATCAGCCAAGAGCGAAATGTGAGTGAATTTATCGTAGGTCAGGCTATCCATGTTGCCGGACAGGAGATTCCGGTCAGGCGGGTTCTGGCACCGAATGCCGGACCGATGACCGGAGCCGGAACCAATTCCTACCTGCTAGGAAAACACCGCTTTGCGATGATCGACCCCGGCCCGGCGGATGCCGGTCATGTGGCACGCCTGCTGGAGGTGCTGGGATCAGGGAAGCTTGATTGGATACTGGTGACCCATACCCACGGAGATCACTCCCCGGCCGCTTCCATGTTAAGGGAGAGAACCGGCGCGGCCCTGATTGGACTCGCTCCGCCAAAGGCCGAGCATAACGATGCGACTTTTACCCCTGACCGGCACTTTCGACATGGCGAAGTACTGGATTGTGGTGAGTTCCGGCTGGAATTGATTCATACACCCGGTCACGTTTCGAACCATTTCTGTTATCTATTGCAAGAGGAGGGCATACTTTTCACCGGAGATCATATTCTCGAGGGGACTACCTCGGTTATCTTGCCGCCGGACGGTGATATGGGCCATTACATGGATTCCCTGCACCGCCTGCTGGACTATCCACTGCAGGCGCTGGCACCGGGGCATGGCCGGATAATGCTGGAACCAAGGTCCGAAATTATCAAGTTGATACGTCATCGTCAGCAGCGTGAACTAAAGGTGATCAATGCCCTGGCGCGGCTGGGAGAGACTGATCTGGAAGCACTAACGCTAGCGGTTTACGACGATGTTGCGCCACATCTTTTGTTCTGGGCGCGGCGCACCTTGCTGGCCCATTTGTTGAAACTTCAGCGCGAAAACCGGACGGCGGAATCATCCGGCGGCTGGAAACTGCTGACCCGGTGACGAGCTTTACCCTATGGGCAACTGGTTCCTGTACATGATTCGCACCGCTAACGGCAGTTTGTATACCGGTATCTCGACTGAACCTGAACGACGTTTGCAACAACATATTTCTGGTCGCGGCAATGCTGCTCGCAGCCTGCGTGGCAAGGGTCCGCTGGAACTGGTCTTTCAAGCCGGGTTTGATGACCGTTCCAGCGCGTCAAAAGCGGAATACCGGGTCAAGCGCCTGCCCAAAGCCATCAAGGAGAAACTGGTGCAAGGAGTCTGTTCACTTGATTCTATCGAATGTTGATTTTGTCGCAGCTGTGACCGGCAGAGTATGATCGGCAGCGGAACAGACGGCGTAGCCGGAGTCCTGATGCATAAGCAATCAGTTTTGCGGAGTAATCATGAAGAACACTGAAACCTGGGTCAGAATTGCCTCCAGTATTGGAGTAATTTTGGGCATTCTGTTTCTTGCGCTGGAAATCAGTCAGAACACCGAAATGATGCGTTCTCAGGCCAGGGATGCAATCTCCGAAAAGCAAATGATGGTTTCTGAGTGGGTAACTACCGAACCGGAAATGGCAGTTGCTCTGGCGGAAGCGGGACAGGGATTGGAATCCATGCAACCGGAGCACCTTGTCATGTATGGTTATTTCATGGCGGGTGTGTGGCGTGAATGGGAAAATTCCTATTACCAGTATCAGCGTGGTCTGTTTGAACTTGAAGAATTCGAACCGCGAATGCAGCGCTGGCGTGTACAAATGCAATCTCTTTCATCCCGTATCCTGTGGCAAAGTAACCGATCGTGGTATGCCCCGGGTTTCAGGGAGGTGGTGGATGCTATCGTTCAGGTCATAGAGGCCGAAGAATCGACCGCCGTGGTAACCCAGTAACGATGACCCTGCCTGATCTGAACCGCGCCAGGATACCGGTAGGCATCAGCAGTTGTCTGTTGGGTGAAAACGTTCGCTATAACGGTGGCAATGAACTGAATTCCTATATTGACCAGACACTGGGACAGTATTTTGAATTTCACCGATTTTGTCCGGAAATGGCCATTGGGCTGGGGGTTCCGCGCAAGCCTATACGCCTGGTAAGGGAGAAGGGAACGGAGAAGGGAACTGAGAAGGGAGCGGCGCAGATTCGCTGTATCGGCGCGGAGGAACCGGATCGTGATTTTACCGGTGCTCTGGAAAATATCACCCACGAACAACTGAGCTGGCACAGCTTCCTGTGCGGCTACATACTGAAAAAAGGATCACCCAGCTGTGGCATGGAACGCGTGAAGGTTTGGGTGCAAAATCGTATGCCGGAGAACGTCGGCACCGGTATTTATGCAGCAACCCTGATGCAGAATTTTCCCAATCTTCCGGTCGAGGAAGAAGGAAGACTTGGGGACACACAACTGCGGGAAAATTTCATCCAACGCGTTTACGTTATGTCTCGCTGGAAACAGCTTGAGTCGATGGGGTTGACTATAAGGCGACTGGTGGATTTCCATGCCAGACACAAGCTTATTGTCATGAGTCACAGTCAGCAGCGTAACCGGGAGCTTGGACGACTGGTGGCGGGTGTTACGAAGCAAGACCTTCCCAGCAAATCAGAAGCGTATATCGCCAGTTTGATGCATACGCTTAAAAAGGTTGCTACGCCAAAAAATCACGTCAACGTATTGCAACACGTTCAGGGTTTCCTCAAGCGCGCTCTGGATACAGATGACAAACAAGAGCTGATACAGTGCATTGATGCCTATCGACAAGGCCAGGTGCCTCTCATCGTGCCGATCACGCTCCTGAATCATCACTTTCGCCGAAACCCGAATGAATACATCGCCAATTCCTGGTATATGCAGCCTTATTTTTCCGGGTTGGGATTGAGAAATCAGATCCAGGGATAGTGACAATCAAGCTGGATGAGTACTCGATGATCAGAGTTCTGGGAATTGACCACATCGTTCTGCGCACAACAGACCTGCAAAGAATGTTGCGGTTTTACCGTGATGTGCTTGGCTGTCAGATAGAGAGAACACTTGCAGAGCTGGGTCTGGTGCAGTTGCGTGCAGGTACTGCTTTGATCGATCTGGTTCCGGTCGACAGCCCGCTTGGCAAGGCAGGCGGTGGTCCGCCGCGTCAGGATGGACGCAACATGGAACATTTGTGCCTGTTGATCGAGTCCGTTGATGAGGGAAAGCTGATTCCCTGGTTGTCAAACCAGGGAATTGTCTGTGAACCATTTGCAGAGAGATATGGTGCCGATGGCTTCGGTCGTTCGATCTATGTCAAAGATCCGGAGGGAAATATAATTGAATTGAAGTTGGCAAATTACAATCCGGATCAGCCCGCCTGAACCGGTTCTACCGGCAGAATCTTGAAATTGAGGAAACCGAATATCGCTGCTATTACAGGGTTGACAAGGTTGAAAAAACAGTAAGGCAGATAGGCAAAGGTTGCGATTCCCAAAGTACCGCTCATATACGCGCCACAGGTGTTCCAGGGAATCAGCGGCGAGGTGATCGTGCCGGCATCTTCGAGTGTGCGGGAAAGGTTTCTGACATCAAGACCGCGACGCTGGAATTCTGCCTTGTACATGCGACCTGGCAATACAATCGCAATGTACTGATCCGAGGCAATAATATTGGCACCGATACAGGTCAGCAAAGTAATCGAGATCAAGCTTCCTGTGCTGTGCACCAGTGACAGGGCATAGTCCACCAGTACTCGGATCAGGCCGGTATGATCCATAACCGCGCCAAATATCATCGCACACAGGATCAACCAGACGGTATTCAGCATTGAGCTCATGCCGCCGCGAGACAACAACTCATCGAGAGCGGCATTTCCCGACTGCATAACATAGCCGTCAAACAGCGATTGCCAGATGCCTCTTGTCGTTGCCAATCCGCGACCATAACCCTCTCCGACCATGGCCAGAATGGCCTGTTGCTGGAATATTGCAGCAAATAACACACCTAACAGGGCGCCGGTAAGAATCGTCGGCAGAGGCGGAATTTTTCTTGAGGCCATCACCAGCAGCACGAACAGCGGTAGCAGCATTGCGATTCCGATATTGAAGTTCGACTGCAGCAGGGCCATGGTAGACGACAGTTGTTCATTCTGGTCGGCATTATCCGCATTGATGCCAATTATCAGATACAGGAGCAGTGCTATTGCAATGCTCGGCATGGTTGTCCAGACCATGTGTCGGATGTGTTCAAACAGATCCGCGCCAACCACGGCCGGTGCCAGATTGGTCGTATCGGACAAAGGTGACATTTTGTCGCCGAAATAGGCGCCTGAGATAATTGCGCCTGCGGTGATTTCCAATGACAATCCAAGACCACCCGCAGCACCTATCAAGGCGACACCTACCGTACCCGCAGTGGTCCAGGAGCTGCCGATACTGAGTGAGATAAGGGCGCAGATAAGGCAACAGGCGGCGTAGAAAATCGCCGGATCCAGTAACAGCAGGCTGTAGTAAATCATCGTCGGCACCGTGCCTGAGGCAATCCAGCTGCCGATCAACAATCCCACGGTAAACAAGATCAAAATGGCGCGCAGCGCCACGGCTATTCCATTCACCATGGCACTTTCAAGCTGTACCCAGGCATGACCGTTGCGCCATCCGATCAGTGCAGCAATGACGGCAGCTGCGCACAATGCAATCTGGTTCGGTCCGTAACTGGAGTCGGCCCCAAACAGGTATACCGACAAGCCAAGCAGGGAGGCGAGAACTGCTATCGGTATAAGGGCCTGGACTAATGTTGGTGTACGCGTTGCTGCGGTCGATTCCGGTGAATTATTGTTGCCTTCCTGCATGGTTCAGCCTTTTCTGGTGGTTGCCGGCAAGCATAATCGGAAGGCTTCAGGCTTGTCTAACCAAGCCTTGTTGCTCCGGTTTGGCGGTTTGCCGGTAACTTCCTGTATAATCCGCGTTTTTCCCTGGTTCAGCCCGCTTTATTTTTGGTTCAGGGCTCCGCAAAGGTTCGCTGCAGTGATGACTGACGTCAAGGCATACATGTTCCAGCTTGGCCGCCG
>JBBDXV010000392.1:0-2530 GCA_040902165.1 Pseudohongiellaceae bacterium | reverse complement strand
TTTCAGACCTGAAGTTTCGACCTTCGGGTATACGGGTTGGCAAAATGCGCGTGCCGCTCGGCGTGATTGGAATTATTTATGAATCCAGGCCGAACGTAACCTGCGAGGCGGCCAGTCTTTGTCTGAAGGCGGGAAACGCAGCCATACTGCGCGGCGGGTCCGAGGCTATTCACTCAAACCAGGCAATTGCCCAGTGTATCCGTGCCGGATTGCAGCGGGCTGCTTTGCCGCAGGACGTGGTACAGGTGATCGAAACAGCCGACCGTAACGCAGTAGGCGAACTTATTACCATGACGGAATTTGTCGACGTCATTGTACCGAGGGGCGGCAAGAGTCTGATTGAACGCATCAGCCGGGACGCGCGGGTTCCCGTGATCAGGCACCTTGACGGCAACTGCCACATTTACATCGATGCCAGGGTCAATAGTGAGCAGGCGGTCAAGGTGACTGTCAATGCGAAGACGCAACGCTATGGTACTTGCAACACGCTTGAATCACTGCTGGTATGCCGCGCGATCGCCAGTGAAATTCTGCCGGTACTCGGTCGGGAGTTCGCCGGTCTCAAGGTAGAAGTACGCGGCTGCGAAGAGACGCGAAAGATACTGCCGGCGGCACTGGCGGCTGCTGAGGAAGATTGGTACACGGAATACCTTGCACCGATACTTTCAGTCAAGATCGTAACTGACCTGGACGAAGCTATAGCGCATATCAACAAATACGGCTCTGCCCATACCGATGCCATCATGACCGCAGATTACGCTAACGCACAACGGTTTTTACGCGAAGTGGATTCAAGCTCGGTGATAGTGAATGCCTCCACCCGGTTTGCCGACGGGTTTGAGTATGGACTCGGTGCCGAAATCGGCATTTCTACCGACAAATTGCATGCACGCGGGCCGGTTGGTCTTGAGGGGCTTACATCACAGAAGTACATTGTGTTGGGGGACGGCGAAACCCGACAATGACAAAACGACTCGGTGTGATGGGAGGCATGTTTGATCCGGTTCATCTCGGACATCTGCAGGCAGCAGTTACAGCGATGCAATCCCTGCACCTGGAAAGTATCAGGCTGATACCCTGCTATCAGCCAAATCATCGTGATCCTGCCATATGTTCACCGTCTCAACGGCTTGAAATGTTACATCTGGCAACGGCCGGAATGTCCGGAATCATTATTGATGACCGGGAAATTCGGCGCGGCGGGGTCTCATATACAGTTGACACATTGACGGCGCTGCATGAGGAGTTTGCCAATGCTGTATTCGTGTTTGTCCTGGGCATTGACAGCTTTTTATCGATTACCGACTGGTATCGCTGGGAGCGGTTGTTTGAACTATGTCACTTTCTGGTTCTTGGCAGACCGGGATATCAGGTGAACCCCGAAACAGAAATTGGCAGACAGTTTCGCGACAGAAGGGTAAACAATCCGCAAGATCTCTTTAAAAATATCAGTGGTGGGGTTTTGCTGGTCAGCGACATGAATGTCGGGCTCTCGTCTTCCGCTGTCCGCGAAAAAATCAGAATCGGAGAGTCCATTCGCGGCATGGTACCGCAGGTGATCGAGAGCTATCTGGTCGAACATAATCTGTATCGCATAATGCACTCAACCAACTCATCAACCGGAAACTGAATTTTGGAAAGTAAGAAACTGTCAAAGCTGGTTATCAAAGCACTCGAAGACATGAAAGGCCAGTCAATCGTTTGTCTGGATGTCAGGAGGCTGACTCAAATCACTGACTATATGGTGGTGGTTACCGGGACATCGACCACACACATCAGGGCGCTGGCCGACAAGGTCATCAAGGATGCCAAGGCGGCAAGCTGCAAGGTGACCGGTATAGAGGGTCGCGAACAGTCCGAGTGGGTATTGGTGGATCTTGGAGGTGTGGTGGTGCATATCATGCTTGCGCCGGTTAGAGCCTTGTACAAGCTGGAAGATTTGTGGAATTTCAGCCCGTCGAGTAACAGCGAACCAGGTCCGTGAAAATCAATCTCGTGGCCGTGGGAGAAAGAATGCCGGCATGGGTGGAGGCCGGAGTTCAGGAATATCGTAAAAGACTCCCTGGTGATTTCAGCCTGCAGGTGCGACCGGTACCGCTCGCCAGGCGCGGCAAAAATTACAATGTCGACCTGTGCATAAAGAAGGAAGCCAGTTCGCTGCTGAGCCAGATAGGTCAGGATGACTATGTCGTCGCCCTTGAAATCAGTGGCAAAAGCCTGGATACAAAGGCTCTGGCGAATAGAATTGACCGGCTTAGGCAGGAGGGCAGGGATCTGAGCTTGCTGGTCGGTGGTCCGGATGGACTGGGAAAGGAATGTATTCAACGGTCAAACGATCTGTGGTCGCTGTCCGCCCTTACCCTTCCCCATGGGCTGGTACGTATAGTCGTTGCCGAACAATTGTATCGAGCCTGGAGTCTGCTGCAAGGACATCCTTATCACCGGGATTGAGACGTGGTCCCGAATAAATGTGTGCCAGCTCTAAAAACCAGCCAAAAATAGGTGTAAACTCCGCGTTCTAAACTAATCG
>JBBDXV010000391.1:0-2179 GCA_040902165.1 Pseudohongiellaceae bacterium | reverse complement strand
TGATGGCTGGCTGGGCCCGCCGCGACCGAGCCTACAGGGATGTATTCACGGCGTGTCGCAGTTTTAACTCCCGGCATCGCACCCTATCACTGCACATGAAACTCAAGCGACCCGACCGCCCGAAACTCTATCAAGGCCAGACAAATCCTGCCAGCAACAAATATCGATATAGCCTTGCAGTGTCAGTATCCCAGCGACCGCGTCCCGTTGCTGATAGCCGTGTTCCAGCAGCAGCCAGCTGTCTGACCGCAGAAACTTTCGCGCCTGTAAACAAATCGTACGAATCGCATCCAGTCCATCCGGCCCCGAGGTCAAGGCGTGCCGTGGTTCGAAGCGCAGATCGCTGCGTTGCAGATGCGGATCACCTTCGGCGATATATGGCGGATTGCTGACAATCAGATCGAAGCGCTGATCAGTGAATCCCTCGCACCATGAAGCCTGTAGCAAGCTTATATTGTCGATGGCAAGTCTGCGCGCATTCGACCTGGCCACATCCAGTGCGTCAGCACTGGCATCGACTGCCCATATCTCCGCGTTCGGCAGTTCCCGGCTCAGGGCCAGTGCAATGGCACCGCTGCCGGTACCCAGGTCGGCGATAAGTGGACGCGGCGATTCTGCCAACAGTTGTGGCGCAATCTCCACCAGCAGCTCCGTTTCGGGGCGCGGTATCAACACACGCCGGTCGACGACCAGATCCAGATTCCAGAACTCCCTGTGACCAGTGATATAGGCCAGAGGTTCTCCCTGCAGTCGTCGCGCAAACCCGCGCTGAAAATCTTCTTCCTGTTCTGCGCTCAACGACTGTTCCGGCCAGGTCAGCAGTTTCTCGCGCCTGCAATGCAGCACCATTGCCAGCAGCAATTCGGTATCCAGTCGCCAGCTGTCCGCTACGGTTTTCAGTTCTCCTGCGCGTCGCAGGCACTGCGCCACATTAAGGGTCATCACGCTGGACCTCAGGCTTCCCCGGCCAGGCTGGCCAGTTGATCCGCCTGATATTCATTGATCAGCGGCTGGATCACCTCACCCAGGTCACCGTTCATGATCTCGGCGAGATTGTAGATCGTGAGATTGATGCGATGATCCGTCACCCGACCCTGGGGATAATTGTAAGTGCGGATTTTTTCCGAGCGATCACCGCTGCCTACCAGTTTTCTGCGTGTATCCGACTCTTCCTTTTGTTGCGCCTGCTGCGCCTGGTCCAGCAGCTTGGCATGCAGCAGGGACATCGCGCGGGCACGGTTCTTGTGCTGGGAGCGTTCATCCTGGCATTCCACGACAATGCCGCTGGGCAGGTGGGTGATGCGGATGGCCGAATCAGTCTTGTTGACATGCTGGCCGCCGGCACCGCTGGAGCGATAGGTATCCACCCGCAGATCTGCCTTGTTGATCTCTACATCTTCAATGCCTTCCACCTCCGGCATTACGGCCACGGTGCAGGCGGAAGTGTGGATACGACCCTGAGCCTCGGTTTCCGGCACCCGCTGGACCCGATGCGCACCGGACTCAAACTTCAGGCGCTCGAAGACATTCATTCCCTCGATGCGCACGATAATCTCCTTGTAACCGCCATGCTCTCCCGGCCGCTCAGACATGACTTCCACTTTCCAGCGCTGGTTTTCCGCGTAACGTAAATACATGCGGTATAAATCACCAGAAAAAATCGCTGCTTCATCACCGCCGGTGCCGGCGCGAATTTCCAGGAATACGTTGCAGCTGTCCTTGGCATCTCTGGGCAATAGCAGCTTCTGCAATTCCAGCTCAAGATTTTCCAGTTGCCCGGCAGCTTTGCCAATTTCCTCATCAGCCATCGTGCGAATGTCAGGATCGGAGTCCTTCTGCATTTCTTTTGCTTCAGCCAGACTGGTATTCACCCGCAAAAAGTCGCTGTAAGCATTCACCACCGGTTCCAGCTCGGCATACTCCATGGACAGTTCGCGAAAGCGGTTCTGGTTGGATATGACATCGGCGTCACTCAGCAGAGCCTCCACCTCGGCAAAGCGGTCGCGCAGGGACTCCAGCTTGTTACGTATGGATTCTTTCATGGTCTTTAGCGAGGTTCGTCGGTATCCAGATCATAGAGTTCGCGAATCAGCCGGGTAAGCTCGTCGCGCCCGTCGCCGCTGGAATCTTTCATTTTCACAGTAGGAGCATGTGTCAGTTTATTGGTTATGCCACGGGC
>JBBDXV010000390.1:0-2193 GCA_040902165.1 Pseudohongiellaceae bacterium | reverse complement strand
CGGAAGGCATGAAAAATGCGCTTTTCCCGGAACTGGTTTTTGGGCAGCAATATACCCTGAAAGTACAGCAGCCAGATGACAAAGAAAGCGATCGCGCCCAGGGCAATATAAGGAATGAGATTGAAGACTTCCGGCAGGGTGGCGCTGCTGAAAAAATAACCGATCGTGGCCCAGATCAGCAGATAGAACATTTCACAGAACATGATGAACAGCATGACTGATCCCACCTCCCAGCCCGGCACCTTGTCCCGCCGGTTCAGGTAATAGGCCATCGCACCCTTGCCGACCTGTTCATTGAAAACTGAAATGATATAGGCACTGCCGCGAATGGGCAGGATGTCCCTGTACTTTATCGGCGCAATAAACCAGTTCAGTGCCCTGCTGATGACCAGGGTGTCGATCAGAAAGTAAAACACCGAATACATCATCATCAACAGCAGCCACGGTATCCATTGCACATTGGCAAATACCTGGCTCATATACTCGGTCAGTGGCAGCCCTTCGCGCGCCGCTGCACCATTGAGACGAAAATACAGATAGACAAAACAGGCTGCCGTAATCAGCAGAAAGACAATACGTCCCACCGTATTGCGTTTGCGCGGTACCGGTGGCGCGTTTGTCTCTATGACAGTTTCAGGTGTGTTTGAGTGTTCATGCATGAGGTGGCCGTCTGCTAAGAGTGGGTTCAGCTTTGATTGACAATTTTTTCAAGTGTTTCATTCAATGGAGTCAGAGTGATGCCGAGCGCATCATCGCTGTTGTGGGCAACCTTTTCACCCTGGGTAATGACATCGATCACTGCCGGCGTAATTCCGCCACCCTTGATGCGACTATTGACTGCCGCACCCAGTTTGGCCATCCATATCGGAATTGATTTGATGGCCACATTTTTCCCCATCAACCCGGCGACCCGGGTCACCAGATCGCGATAGCTGACAGTCTCAGGACCCACAAGTTCAAAACATTTCGCGCCCGGATTCGGCGTCCCGCAACAACGCAAAATGGCGGTGCTGAGGTCATTCACATCCAGCGGTTGCATCTGGTAATGCCCGCCGCCCAGTATGCCGACCCTGGCCTGCGATGCAGCTCCCACCAGAGACAGCGCTCCTGCGGTACCGGGACCCAACAGGATCGGGGTGCGGAGGATGGATGCGGAAAGTCCGGACTGTTCAACCAGTTTTTCTGCCTGGCCTTTGGAGCGGAAATAGGGATTGGATGAATCGGAGTTGGCGCCTACAACGCTGACGAAAACCAGGTGCTTTGCCTTCGCCTTTCGCGCCGCCTTTATTACCGCTTCGGTAGCATCCACATTGGCAGTCTGGTAATTGGATTGCTTTGACTCGATGAGAATGCCCGCCAGATGAACCACGCTGTCAGCACCACTGATCGCCTCAGCCAAACCGTCTACATCATCATAGCGGATAACCCTGGGTTCGATACGACTGTCGACCGGCAAGTCTTTCAATGACGCCAGCGACCTGACTCCGGCAATCACTTCATGATTGCCACGAATCAAAATGTGTGCAATGAGATTCTGGCCAACACTGCTGTTGGCACCGGTAACTGCAATTTTCATTAACGCGAGTCCTTTCTGCCCGGCGCGTAGCCTGCTGAAACAGTTGCCATGTGGAGAGCGGATTCTCCAACCAGCGCTATCTGGTCAAGTCGTTTGCTGCGCTGGTGTTTGGCGGCCGGTGCATTCTGCACTTCCGCAAGCCCGGCAGCGCAGAATGCACTGTCATGACGTTCACTGCCCGCCGCGTCATAGAGCGTGGTCCGCATTTTAGGAGTTCGGCCCAAATCTCGCAATGTCTGTTCTATATCGCCCGGCGACCATTCCTGGCCATGCAGGGCACCCGCCGCGCGGGTAATACTCTCATTCATCAAGGTGCCACCGACATCGTTGGCGCCAGCCTGTAGACACAGCCTGGCTCCCTGCTGTCCCATCTTGACCCAGGAACACTGGATATTGTTGATGTAGCCGTGCAACACCAGCCGCGCAACGCTGTGCATCAATACTGCCTCTCTGAAACTCGGTCCAGAGCGGGATTTTCCTTTCAGATACATGGGCGCTTCCATATGCACATAAGGCAAAGGTACAAACTCGGTGAAACCCCCGGTGCGTGCCTGTAACTCACGAATACGCAATAGATGACTGGCCCAGTGACGCGGACGTTCTATATGTCCATACAT
>JBBDXV010000389.1:4435-15307 GCA_040902165.1 Pseudohongiellaceae bacterium | reverse complement strand
TGGCGGCGTAGCGATCGCGCGTATTGTTTCATTATCTGGCTGATTCATTTCACGGCACCAGGTGCTAGTTGCCGGTCAAGGTGGGTCAGGAACCCTTGGCCTGATAGGCGAGGTCTAGTTTGCGTGTGATATACCACTGTTGCGCGATGCCAAGGACGCTATTGACCAACCAGTAAAGTACCAGGCCGGCCGGGAAAAAGAGGAAAAAGGCGGTCATCATGATCGGCATGAACTTCATGACCTTGGCCTGCATCGGATCCGCCGGGGCCGGGCTAAGCATTGTTTGTATAAACATCGATGCACCCATCAATAACGGCAAAACAAAATACGGATCCATTACCGAAAGGTCATCAATCCAGAGAATAAACGGCGCGTGACGTAATTCAACGCTGCGCATCAGCATCCAGTACAGTGCGATAAATACCGGCATCTGGACCAGCATCGGCAGGCAGCCGCCAAACGGGTTTATCTTTTCTTTTTTGTAAAGATCCATCGTGGCTTTCTGTAATTTGAGCTTGTCGTCGCCATAGCTTTCCTTAAGTTGCTGCATCTTCGGCATCAATCTGCGCATGCCGGCCATCGAACGATACTGGGTTTCTGTGAGCTTGTAGAAAGCACCCTTAACCAACAGGGTCAACAGGATTATGGCAACCCCATAGTTGCCGACAACGGGTTCAATATGCGTCAGCAACCAGTAAATTGGCGAGGCAAGAAACCACAGGACACCATAATCGATGGTAAGGTTCAGGTTTTCTGCCAACATACCCAGCTGATTCTGGTCGGTGGGTCCGGCATAAAATTGCGTAGTGTGAGTGGCGCTGCTTTTGGGATTGACGACGAAGGCTGGCCCGACAAATGTGCCAAAGTATTGGCTGGCGTTATTCCTTCGCAGTGAAAAAGTATTCTGGGCGCTTTGCTCCGGGATCCACGCGGTAAGGAAATAATGTTGACTGAAAGCGATCCAGCCGCCCAATACATCAAGCGCGGGAGAGCCCTCGTCAATGTCTTCAAATTCAATTTTTATATAAGGATCTTCCAGCGACGTAGCAGCAAACCCCAAAAAAGACCTTCCGAAACCACCGACATCACTAGGATCGGGAAAGTCGCCGCGCCGTATCTGCCCAAACAAATTTGCCTGCCAGGGCGTGCTAGTGGGGTTATTGACAATGTAGCTGATTTGAATCGCGTAACTGTCTCTGGAAAATGTGAAGCGTTTGGTGATTTGAACCCCGTTACTGTCGGTCACAAGCAAATCCACAACAAGCTGCTCGCTGTTTTCAGAGAGCTGGTATTCGGATGCCTGCGCCTGGTAAACGGCACGGTTATTGTTGCTATCAATTCCATTCAGACCGATCAAACCGCTTTCGGCCACATAGATTCGGGAGGGGCTGGATTCCAGCAATATAAACGGTTCGTCTTCTTCGTTCAGTTGACGAAAGTATTTTGGCAAGGCTAACCGGGCAATATCCCCACCGGTAAGATCTATGCTCAGCTGCAAAGTGTCCGTCGTTACATTGACCAGTCTCGGTGTCGATTCGTTCGCTGTTTGTACGGGTTCGGAAATCTGTGCAACCGGTAAATCGGACGAGTTAGTGAGCGGCGGAGTGGCTTGCACGGCCGGTGCCGGCACAGGCAGGTCAGATTGTGCGGATATGTCGGTACCAGGCAGGTCGGCAGCCGGTATTTCACTTGGAACTTCTGCAATCGGGGGGTAATCGGTATTCCAGGCCAGCAGCATCATGTAAGAGACGATAGCCAGCGCTGTGTAAAGTACATATCTCGTATAGGCCATGGTTACTACTGTTCTATGGTAGGAGGAGCGGTGGGAGAGGCGGTGGCCGAAGCGGCACGCGCAGCTGAATTTGCTGGCGGAACCGGGTCGTAACCGCCGGGATGCCAGGGATGGCAACAGGAAATTCTTCTAGCCCCAAGGAGGCCGCCCCTGGCAAGGCCGTGTATTTCGATAGCTTCACGTGTGTAATGTGAACACGTCGGATAAAAACGGCATTGATTACCGATCAACAGGCTTAGAGTATGTTGATAGATTGAGATGAGGCTGATTGCAAATCGGGCAGCTATGTTGCTCATATTTCTATTACTGTTTCGATACCGCCGGGACAGTCAGTTGGGTTGGTTTACGGGCATGCTTGTTACAAAGGTCCTGCCACATGCGCATGCTGGTGTCGTGTAACCATTTATTCGTTACAGCCCCCAATTCGTTGCGCGCAAGAATAACGATGTCCAGTCCGACGAGCAATTGTTGATTTTGTCGAAACGAGGCCCGCAGAATGCGCTTGACGCGGTTGCGATCAACGGCCAGCGGGACATTTTTCTTGCCGACTACGAGACCAAGCCTGGGATAAGAAAGTCGATTACCCAACGCGAACATCACCAGCTGGCGACTCGATGACTTGTACTCAACATTGCTGAATACTGCGTTGAACTCTGCGGCATTCGAAAGCCGTAGCTTTTGGGGAAAGCCAGCTTCTGGCACGAGACACGCGATCCTTTAGTGAGGCGGGCGGTACCCAGGTCAGGCTGACAGCTTGACTCGTCCCCGGGCTCGACGTCTTTTGAGAACCAGACGACCACCTTTGGTAGCCATTCGTGCTCGGAATCCGTGAACTCTGGCTCGCTTCAGGACACTAGGTTGAAATGTTCTTTTCATGGTTTCAATTCCAATAATTTCTTTATCGAGTCCGGATTTTACCGGTCTGAAAAGGAGGGCGAATTCTAGAGGGTTTATCAATAACTTGCAATTTATGTTCGATCGGCTTTAGGCCTTACTTACTACCGGTTTAAGCACAAGATATCCACAGCTTGTCAGTTGAAAAAGTTATCCACCAGCAAGAAAAAAACCAGCGCTGTTTACCGCGCGAGAGCAAAGCGTAATTTTCAACCCGTTGATAAATATAGTTAAAAAGCGGCATCGATATTTACTCCACAGAGGCGTCGGGATGTGGATAAAAAATTTTTGATTGAGTTAGAATTGCCCTCTCAAAAAAACAATAATTCATCCTGAAGGATTCGAAAAAGTGCTAGCCGTTCACTGGCAGAATTGCCTTAACAGTCTAAAAAGCGATCTTCCCCACCAACAGTTCAACACCTGGATTCGACCGTTAAAAGCCGACACCGGAGCCGGCATGGTCAGATTGCTCGCGCCGAACCGCTTTATCATGGAATGGGTCAAGGACAAGTTTCTGGACCAAATACGTTCCCGGCTGGTTATCCTTTGCGGGGATGAAAATCTCAGGATTGAACTTGATGTCGTGACGGAAAACGAGCGTGGAATAGTGTTCGAATTGCAGGAAGACCGGCATTCACGCGCTGCACTGGCAGGCGTTCCGGGAGCGTCTTTTAAAACACATAGAATTCACGAGCCAAAAATTGAAAGCGCGAGTCTGGGGCACAGCCCGGGAACCGTAATTCCGATCGTTGAAGCGCGTGCCCAGCGATTGCGCAGCGTGGACACAATTATCGAAGGCAAATTGCGCCACCGTGGCCGACTTAACCAGGAAAGCACGTTTGATAATTTTATCGAAGGGAAATCAAACCAGCTTGCGCGTGCGGCGGCAACCCAGGTAGCGGAAAACCCGGGATATGCGTACAACCCGCTGTTTATCTATGGCGGAGTCGGATTGGGGAAAACCCATCTGATGCATGCAATCGGCAACCACATGCTGGTCAAAAACCCGGATGCCAAGATTGTGTATCTGCATTCTGAAACATTCGCAGCCACCATGGTCACGGCCTTACAGCTTAACGCCATGAATGAGTTCAAGCGGTTTTATCGGTCAACCGATGCCTTGCTGATTGACGATATCCAGTTTTTTGCCGGAAAAGAGCGCTCCCAGGAAGAGTTCTTTCATACCTTCAATGCGTTACTGGAGGGGGGGCAGCAAATCATCCTGACCTGCGACCGGTTTCACAAGGAAATAAACGGACTCGAAGAAAGGCTGAAATCACGCTTCGGCTGGGGTCTGACCGTAGCGGTGGAACCCCCGGAACTCGAGACCAGGGCCGCCATACTGATCAAAAAAGCGACATTGTGTGGCGTGGATTTACCGAACGACGCTGCAATGTTTGTTGCTCAGCGACTTCGCTCGAATGTGCGGGAGCTCGAAGGTGCGCTGAAGCGAGTGATAGCGCATGCCAACTTTGTTGGCAGCGCTATTGATGTGGAGCTAATAAAGGACGCATTAAAGGATCTTTTTGCGGTACAAGACAAGATGGTGTCAATTGACAATATTCAGCGGTCAGTCGCTGAATATTACAAAATTAAAATGGGCGATATGTTGTCTAAAAAACGCAATCGTTCCGTAGCCAGACCGAGGCAGGTTGCCATGAGTCTGTCAAAAGAACTGACGAACCACAGTCTTCCTGAAATCGGAGATGCTTTCGGCGGCAGGGATCACACTACTGTTTTGCACGCCTGTAGGCAGATCAGCAAATTGCGCCGGACGATCTCTGATATAGAAGAGGACTACAACAACCTGCTGCGATCACTTTCGAGCTAAACTTGCACACTCCAACCAATTAAAGAAGAGCCACGCCATGCGATTTGTTGTTTCCAGGGAAGCGCTATTAAAACCTTTGCAGCTGGTAAGCGGGGTTGTTGAGAGGCGGCAAACGTTGCCGGTACTGTCCAATGTGTTATTGGTACTTGAAAAGGACGAGCTTTCTCTGACCGGCACTGACCTGGAAGTGGAGCTTGTCGGACGGGTAATGGTAGAGCCTGGCAGCAAAGCAGGAGGGATTACAGTTCCAGCGAGAAAACTGCTGGATATCACCAAGTCCTTGCCGGATGGCGTTAGCCTAGAGATTGCGCTTACCGACGCAAAGTTGACAATCCGTGCCGGTCGGAGTCGGTTTACGCTTACTACCCTGCCCGCCTCCGAGTTTCCGAAAGTCGATGATGAAAAAGGCTCGTTCTCAGTCGCTATTGATCAAATAAAACTGAAAACCCTGCTAGATAGCACGAGTTTTGCTATGGCGCAGCAAGATGTTCGCTACTATCTGAACGGAATGCTGTTTGAATTCTCCAAGGATTATCTCCGCGTTGTTGCTACCGATGGTCACCGCTTGGCGATGCAGACGCTTAAGACGGTCATCAATCTGGATACGACGCAACAATTGATCCTTCCTCGAAAAGGAATTTTGGAGCTGGGTCGATTGATCTCTGAGGGCGGCGAAGCGCTGGAGTTGGTTGTAGGCAGCAATCATATTCGTGCCCGAATGCCCCATTACACTTTTACTTCAAAACTGGTTGACGGGAAGTTTCCAGACTATAACCGGGTGTTGCCCAAATCTGGCGATAAGTACGTGGTTGGAGACAGGCAGGATTTACGCCAGGCGTTTGCAAGAGCCTCGATTCTCTCCAATGAAAAGTACCGGGGCGTACGATTGTTGCTTTCCAGTGGGCTGCTGAAGATTCTCGCGAATAATCCGGAGCAGGAAGAAGCAGAAGAAACAGTGACGGTGGATTACACCGGGGACTCGCTGGAAATAGGATTTAATGTCGGCTATCTCATCGATGTTCTGTCTGCACTTAACAGCAAAAACGTCCGGATCAGTCTTTCAGATCCAAACAGCAGCGCCCTGATTGAAGCTGCTGACGGTGAAAGCGAAGCGGTTTATGTAGTAATGCCCATGAGGCTTTAGGGTTTGGGGGGTTATTTGCGCGTGAACCCCTACTTCTGATGACATGCATCGACAGACTCAATATCTCCCACGTCCGGAATATCGACGATATTTCAATTTGCCCCGGTGAGCGGGTAAATCTGATTATTGGCGCCAATGGTAGTGGCAAGACCAGTATCCTCGAATCTATACATTTGCTGTCTGTCGGTCGCTCTTTTCGCAGCAGTAAAGTCGCACCAGTCATTCAACACGGCTCCAGTGAATGCACCATATATGGCGAGCTGTCAGAGGGGGCGATCACTATTGGCCTGCAGAAGTTTCGAACGCAGCGGCATGTTCTAAAGGTTCAGGGCAAAAAGCAACCTAACTGGCTCGAAGCGGCCAGGCATCTTCCACTTCAAGTACTGGATTCAAATGCTTTCCTTCTTTTGGAGGGAAGCCCCAAAGTGCGCCGGCGATTTCTCGATTGGGGAGTGTTCCACGTGGAACCCGGTTTTATGCAGCATTGGACTAATAGTCGTACATGCATTGCGAATCGCAACCTTTTGCTCAAATCCGGTCGCCCTGACCGGCATCAACTGCAGGCTTGGAGTTACGAGCTCAGCGTTGAGGCTGATTTGGTAGATCAAGCAAGAAGGGGTTATTTTGATGCTTTTTCGCCGGTTTTACTACCATTATTGCAGGAGTTTCTCCCGGTTAGTGAGTTATCACTTAGTTATTTTCGAGGCTGGGATCATCAAAAAGCCCTTTCGGAAGTCTTGCAGCAAAGCCTGGAAGCCGATATCCGGCATGGAATAACGCAATTTGGGCCGCATAGGGCCGATATCAAGGTGAGAATAGGCAAAGCAAAAGCAGTAGAGCTGTTATCACGAGGTCAGCAAAAACTTCTTGTCAGTGCTATGAAGATTGCCCAAGGGCAGTTGCTTGCCGAGCGTAAGCGTAAGCGGTGCATTTTTCTTGTTGATGATCTCCCCGCCGAATTGGACGAGGCAAATCGAGTCAGGGTCTGCCGGATCCTGGCGTCCCTTGGAGGGCAGGTTTTCGTTACCTGTGTAGAGTCGGAACCCCTGAATAAATGCTGGGATAAGGCCACCCCGCTGGCGAGGTTTCACGTGGAACATGGTAAAATCGGCAGCTAAACTGCTGTGTTTGTCGGAGTGATTGGATGAGTGACGATACGAACTATAACTCAGAAAGCATAAAGGTTCTGAAGGGCCTGGATGCGGTTCGAAAGCGACCTGGGATGTATATCGGAGATACGGATGACGGCACCGGTTTGCACCACATGGTGTTCGAGCTGGTAGACAATTCTATAGATGAAGCCCTGGCAGGTCACTGTACTGAAATCAGTGTCGTCATCCATGTTGGAGAAACCATCACCGTTGCTGACAATGGCAGGGGAATTCCAACCGAAATGCACAAAGAAGGTGTTTCCGCAGCCGAAGTCATCATGACTGTACTACATGCCGGGGGAAAATTTGACGACAATAGCTACAAGGTCTCCGGCGGCTTGCATGGTGTTGGAGTGTCCGTCGTTAATGCCCTTTCGGAAGAGTTAAAACTCACTATCCGCAGAAGGGGTGAGGTTCATGAACAGTACTACCACCACGGTGTTCCGCAGGCAGCACTTGCGTTGGTTGGCAAAACCCAACTCAAGGGTACCGAAGTTCACTTTAAACCCTCAAACGAGACATTTACCAATATCGAATTTCATTACGACATTCTGGCCAAGAAGCTTCGGGAGTTAGCGTTTCTTAACGCCGGAGTCGCGATCCGACTTAAAGATGAACGCAGTGCAAAGGAAGAACTGTTTAAATATGACGGTGGGCTCCGTGCGTTTATTGACTACCTGAACAAGAACAAAATAACGGTCAACAAATTGTTTTATTTCCAGTCCGTGCGCGAGGAAGACGGCATTACTGTAGAGATTGCGCTGCAGTGGAATGATTCTTACCAGGAAAATATCTTCGCCTACACCAATAATATTCCGCAAAAAGATGGCGGAACCCATTTGGCTGGATTTCGCGCCGCGCTTACCAGGGTGTTGAACAATTACATCGACAAGGAAATGTCTGCAAAGAAGAGTAAGGAAGTAAACACTACCGGCGACGACGCCCGGGAAGGCCTGACTGCGGTCATTTCCGTTAAAGTTCCAGACCCGAAATTTTCTTCCCAGACCAAGGACAAACTGGTTTCCTCAGAAATAAAAGCCGTTGTTGAACAGGAAATGTCAGCAAAATTTACCGATTACCTGATGGAGAACCCGCAGGAAGCCAAGCATATTGTCGGCAAGATAATCGACGCGGCCCGCGCCAGAGAGGCGGCCCGAAAAGCCAGAGAGATGACTCGGAGAAAAGGCGCGCTAGACATTGCAGGGCTTCCTGGCAAGCTCGCGGATTGCCAGGAAAAGGATCCTGCTCTTTCGGAAATCTATATAGTCGAGGGAGACTCCGCAGGTGGTTCAGCCAAGCAGGGGCGTAACCGTAAGAATCAGGCAATACTTCCTTTGAAAGGGAAAATTTTAAATGTCGAAAAAGCGCGGTTCGACAAAATGCTGGGATCTGCTGAAATTGGAACCCTTATCAAGGCACTTGGTTGTGGAATCGGACCCGAAGAATTTAATCCGGCAAACCTTCGTTATCACCGCATTATTATAATGACGGATGCAGATGTCGACGGGTCGCATATCCGCACTCTGTTGTTGACCTTTTTCTTTCGCCAGATGCGCGAACTGGTAGATCGAGGACATATCTATATTGCACAGCCGCCGTTATACAAAATTCGTAAAGGCAAACAGGAGCGGTATCTGAAAGATGATGCCGAGCTGGCTGCGTACCAGACCCAGGCAGCACTGGAAGATGCCAGCCTTCATGTTAATCAGGATGCACCGCCGATCTCAGGTGATGCTCTCGAAGCTATCGTTCAGCAATACAATGCGACCTTTTCAATTATCAGCCGGCTGTCACGGGTATATCCGGCAGACATCTTGGAAGTAATGATTTTCACACCTGCTTTGGCTGAGGAAAGTCTCCGGACCAAAGCCGAAGTAGAGGCATGGGTTGCTCAGTTAACCGCAGGTATGGAAAAGCGTAAGCCGCAAGTGAGCGCTAACTTTGACATACAAATTAATGAAGACCCGGAAAGACAATTATTCTTGCCGATCGCTCATCACAGCCTGCATGGGCTGGACCGCGATTACCTGTTCAACGCCGATTTTTTCCATAGTGGCGAATATCGCACCATCATCAAACTCGGAAAAACCCTTGAAGGATTGCTTGAGCCTGGCGCGTTTGTAAAGCGGGGTGACAAAACCAGGGAAGTATCAAGTTTTGATGAGGCGATCACCTGGTTGATTGATGATGCAATGAAAGGGCACTACCTGCAGCGCTATAAGGGACTCGGAGAAATGAATCCGGATCAATTATGGGAAACCACGATGGATCCCGAAAACAGGCGCATGTTACAGGTGACCATTGATGATGCCATAGGCGCCGACCATCTTTTCAACACCCTGATGGGAGACCAGGTAGATCCACGACGGGAATTTATCGAGGCCAACGCGCTGGCGGTGGAAAACCTCGATATCTGAAGCGACATTTCTTATTTACTGATCAGGTCATCAAATAGTTCGTCCTGAACTATTTGATAGTCGCCTGCGAAATACTGGCGCAGATGTGCGAATCTGCTGGTATTTCACAGGCTCGCGCCAGTCTGCGACTGGCGGCGGCACATCCCTGTGCCGCTACTGAACCGGCACTATTTAAGTGCCGGTTCAGTAAATCGAAAAGTCAGTTCCACTCGGCCAAACGCGCCAATACCCAGCGTTCGACTTCATCAGTCAGCGCTGATGCATCGCCTGATAAAACAGAAACCTCCGGGCCAATAACAAGTTTAATGGTGCCGGGGTGTTTAAGAAACCGGTGCGGTGGCCAGCACCCTCCGGCGTTGTGAGCTACGGGCAGTATCGGTGTGTTGGCTGCAACGGCCAGCTTGGCACCGCCCCGGGAAAAGGGTTTGTGTCTGCCAACTGCGGTTCGGGTTCCTTCGGGAAATATCACCACGGACATACCTTCTTTGATACGACCAACACCTTGGGTCAGAATCGACCGGCCTGCTTTGTGACGCCTGCTCCTGTCTATCGCGATGGGGTGATAGAGTCGCAATGCCCATCCCCAAAAAGGAATGTTCAAAAGTTCTTTTTTCAAAATAGGGCAAACGGGCGAAAGGATCTTATAAAGGAAAAACGTTTCCCACTCGCTTTGATGATTGGCAAGCGCGACAACAGGGGAGCCTTTGACATTGTCCATGCCGGAAATGTCATACCTGACTCCCACCGAAACACGCAACCAGAAAATAATGAATGAACACCATGCGCTTGCAAAGACAAAACGCAATCGGCGCGGCAAAATCCAGATAAATAACATGCATCCTATGGTAACTACAATTGTCGCTGCGACATACCCGACATAGAAAACGAAGGAGCGGAAATACAAGATAAACAGACGTATCATCGGGGGTTGCCCAGGACATAATCAGCTGCGGCCCCAAGGTCATCAAAAACGGAAACACCGGCGAGATCTGCAGGACGCGCTGTTTTTATTGTATCCAAGCCTTTTCCGGTTCTAACCAGCATTGGAGTGCAGCCCGCGGCTTTAGCTGCCTGTACATCCTTGAGGCTATCGCCGATAAAGGGGGCGCCAACAAGCTTTACGTTGAATTCCATGGCGATAGCATCCAGCATACCGATCTTCGGTTTACGACAGGCGCAATTTTCTGCCGGTAAATGGGGGCAATAAAAAACGCCGTCGATACGACCACCCAGGGCTTCCACCAGGCTGATCATTTTCTGATGTATATTCGCCAAATCAATTTCGCTGAACATTCCCCGGCCGAGACCAGACTGATTGGTCGCAACAAATACCAGATATCCGGCTTTCGACAAGGCAGCTATTGCCTCAAGACTTCCAGGTATTGGCACCCATTCGTCAATCGCTTTGATATAGGTATCGGAATCCTGGTTGATCACACCGTCCCGATCCAGAATCACAAGCTTCAATGACAAGCTCCCTTATTAGGCATCCCGCCCCCAGGATAGTTGGTTTGCATCATGTCCGGTGCAGGAAAGAAATATCCGCCACTTGCAGGAACAGGTTGCGCAAGCTGTTAAGCAAGGTCAGTCGATTGTTTCTCACCAGTTCGTCTTTATCCATTACCAGCACGTCATCAAAAAAC
>JBBDXV010000389.1:0-4335 GCA_040902165.1 Pseudohongiellaceae bacterium | reverse complement strand
TCGATTGTTTCTCACCAGTTCGTCTTTATCCATTACCAGCACGTCATCAAAAAACTTATCGATAGGATCTTTCAGTTCTGCCAGCTGCTGCAAACCCTCTTTATAACGCCGCTGTGAAAATAACAAAGTTACAGCGGGCGCTCGTTCCTCAAGCGCCTTTGCCAGTTGTTTTTCGGCGGCAACAGTCAGCATCTCCAGGGTCACGGACTTTTGCGTCAATGGCTGATCGAGCTTGGCGAGTATATTGGACACGCGCTTGTTGGCGCTGGACAGAGCCTGAGCCTGGGGCAGCATGCTGAAGTGATGTACGGCCAGAACCCGGCTATGGAAATCAACAGGGTTTGCCGGACGCAAAGCCAGTACTGCCTGAAATACTTCGCTGCTGATGCCTTCGTCCTGATACCAGGCACGAAAGCGCTCAAGCATAAAATCAAGTACCTGCGCGGAAATCTCCTGGTCAGGCTTTAAAAACTCATATCCGCGCATTGCAGACGCAATCATGTCGCGTAAATCTAGATCAAACTGCTTTTCGACCAGTATTCTCAAGACACCTATCGCCGCGCGCCGTAATGCGAAAGGGTCTTTGGAGCCGGTCGGTGGCTGTCCGATCGCAAACAGGCCAACGATCATGTCCAACTTGTCAGCAACCGCAACGACACTTCCAGTCAACGATGACGGCAGCTGGTCGCCGGCATAGCGGGGCATATAATGCTCATTGATAGCCAGCGCTACGTCAGGTTTTTCACCGTCAGCAAGGGCATAGTAATAACCCATAATTCCCTGCAATTCACCAAATTCACCGACCATATTGGTTACCAAATCGCATTTGGAAAGCAATGCGGCACGAATACAAGTGTCTTTGTCGGCCCCAAGCTGGTCTGCTACCCGTGTCGCCAGCGCCGCTACCCGTTGACTCTTGTCATACACAGAACCGAGCTGCTGCTGAAAAACAATTCCTTTTAATGCATCCAGCCGTGTTTCCAGTCGCTGCTTCTGGTCTGTGTCAAAGAAAAACTTCGCGTCGGCCAGTCGCGGTCGAATCACTTTCTCATTGCCGGCGATCACCTGAGCCGGATCGCGGCTGCGCAAATTACTTACTGTGATGAACAATGCCAACAGTTTTCCTGACTCGTCGGTCAAGGTAAAACATTTCTGATGTGCTTTCATTGAAGACACCAGCGCTTCTGCGGGAAGGTTGAGAAAATGCATGTCAAAGCTGCCGGTAAGCGCAACGGGCCACTCGACCAGACTCGTTACTTCATCAAGCAACGCCTCGTCAATATTCACCTTGGCCATTAACCGGATGCCTTCTTCCAAAACCAGTTTGCGAATTGTTTCCTTACGCTCATCGAAATCGGCAATGACGGAACCGCTCTTGAACAAAGCCAGTTGGTAGTCGGCAGCTTGCTTCAAACTGATGTTGTCGGGATGATGAAATCGGTGTCCTCGTGTTTCCCGACCTGCACGTATTCCCAGAATTTCTGCCTCGACCACATCGGACCCGAGCAGCATTACTACCCAGTGAACCGGCCTGACAAACTCAATCCTGCTGCTACCCCAGCGCATGCGCTTGGGGACAGGCAGGGCCATCAAAGCAGCGTTGATTATAGATGGCAACAGGAGTTTTGATTCCTTGCCGCTCTGCAGGTGACGATAGACCAGCTTTTCCACGCCATCGAGCACAGCTTTTTGCAATGCATCAACGGTAACACCACAGGAGCGGGCAAACCCGGATGCAGCGGGGGAGGGGTTGCCGGCAACATCGAACGCGGCCTTAACCGCCGGTCCGAACTTCTCAATTGACTGATCCGGTTGACTTGTTAGCAGACCCTTTACCAAGAGCGCCAGACGACGTGGAGTGGCAAAAGCCTTGATTTCGACGTAGCTCAATCCTGCAGAATTCAGACCTGCAACGACTTGACTCTGAAATGCGCTTGAAAGCAACCGCAACGCCTTGGGCGGTAGTTCTTCGGTGCCAACTTCTACCAGGAAATCTTTGCTGGTCATAGAGGGGGTCCGCTATCTGCCAGCAGTTCTTTTCGAAGGCTTTCCGGTGCCAGGGGAAAACCCAGGGCTTTACGGCTTTCGAAGTATGCTTCCGCGACCATGCGTGACAGAGTACGTACTTTGAGAATGAATCGCTGACGCTCGGTTACCGAGATAGCTTTACGGGCATCAAGCAGATTGAAATAATGTGATGCCTTTAAAACCTGCTCATACGCCGGCAGAGCCAGGCCGCCGGCAATCAGCTTGCGACATTGAGCTTCGCAATCGTCAAAATATTGAAATAACAACCCTGTATCTGCATGTTCGAAATTGAAAGCCGACATTTCAATTTCATTTTGCTTGAAAACATCACCATAGGTTACGACCCCGCCAGGGCCTTCGGTCCACACCAGGTCGAAGACGTTATCCACGCCTTGCAGGTACATCGCAATGCGTTCGAGCCCATAGGTGATTTCACCACTGACGGGATAACATTCCAGCCCGCCGACCTGCTGAAAATAGGTGAACTGGGTAACCTCCATGCCATTCAACCAAACTTCCCAGCCCAAACCCCAGGCGCCGAGGGTAGGTGACTCCCAGTTGTCTTCCACAAATCGAATGTCATGAATCGAAGTATCAAGCCCAAGATACTTGAGAGAATCGAGATAAAGATCCTGGATGTTGTCGGGCGAGGGCTTGAGGATCACCTGAAACTGGTAATAGTGTTGCATGCGGTTGGGATTTTCCCCGTAACGACCGTCAGTCGGTCTGCGACAGGGCTGAACATAGGCTGTGTTCCAGGATTCAGGCCCAATCGCCCGCAGGAATGTTGCGGGATGAAATGTTCCCGCACCCACTTCCATATCCAGAGGCTGCATCAGCACACACCCGTAGCGGGCCCAAAAATTTTGCAGCGCCAGAATAAGACCCTGGAATGTACTTACGTCAGGCTTGGTATCCATTATGAATTTCAACCGGGGTCGGATTCAGATCAAAAAAGGCGAGCAATTATCCTTGATTCCATTGAACTTATCCATACCAACAGGAAGTCACAGAAGCTTGATTGCCAAACCGGTTTGCGCTTCGCTCCCAAGTTGTCAGTACATTTGAATTGTGTTTCCATTCCGTAGTCCCGATATAGCCCCTGCTTCCGGGAATTTACTTTCCGGCAAATGGAGCAATACCATTCCCTCGATCAAATTCATTTTCGCAAGGATGCTGCTGAAAATTTGTGCCGACATACCGCTTCCCGCAGTGCACGGACTGGCTCGCATCTACGCCAAACTCAGCTATCTGTTCCCAACCCGGGCAAAATCCACAACCAGAATCAACCTCGGTCATTGCTTCCCGGAAATGACGTCAGCAGAACGTGACAGGCTTGTCCGCCTGAGCCTTAAGAATACTGCCATGACGGCACTGGAAATGGGCAAGGCCTGGTTTTGGCCAATGGAACGTACTCTGGGAATGATCAGGGAAATTGAAGGCGCGGAAATTTTACAAAGAGCGCTTGATGACAAAAAGGGTGCCATTGTATTGGCGCCGCATCTGGGCAATTGGGAAGTTTTCGGGTTTTACGTATCCGAACAGGCACCGGCCACCTTCTTGTATCAACCGCCGCGAGACCCGACACTGGACCAGCTGATCAAACAGGCACGAACTCGCGGCAAGGTCCGGCTTGCGCCAACAAATCGACAGGGAGTAGCCGAACTTTTCAGGGCGCTAAAGCGGGGCGAGATCGCGGGCATACTGCCGGACCAGGAACCGCCGCTGGAAAGCGGGATTTTCGCAGACTTCTTTGGAGTTCCAGCGCTGACCATGACCCTGGTGGCAAAACTGGTGGAAAGAACCGGCGCCAGGGTCATTTGCGGATTTGCCAGGCGTCTGCCAGATGGAAAGGGTTTCAAGCTTGAAATTATAGAAGCAGATTCACAGATTTACAGCGAGGATACTGCTATTTCTGTAATGGCACTCAACAAGACGGTAGAGTCCTGTGTCAGACTTGCCGTAGAACAATATCAATGGGAGTACAAACGTTTCAAGCGTCGCCCCGATGGGGGCCGCTTCTATTGAGTATTAACGACGCCAGAACATAGGAGTGAAAAGCACCAGCAGGGTGAATACCTCAAGACGTCCCAATAACATGGCAAAACACAGAATCCATTTGGCTGTATCCGGGAGATGCCCGTAGTTCTGGGAGACATTCTCCAGCCCAGGACCTAAATTGTTGATGCAGGCGCCAACGGCACTGAACGCAGTAATAATGTCCAATCCAGTTGCCAGCAATGCCAGTAACATCGCCATGAACGCCATTACATAGACGGCGAAAAACCCCCACACCGCTTCTATGAC
>JBBDXV010000388.1:0-2227 GCA_040902165.1 Pseudohongiellaceae bacterium | reverse complement strand
CCCCACTGAAACCCACCTCCGACCCCACTGAAACCCACCTCCGACCCCACTGAAATTTGTCAGTTTGTAACAAACGGCTGATTCAATGCGATTTTTCAGTACAATCCGG
The DNA here is from genome assembly GCA_040902165.1 of Pseudohongiellaceae bacterium. Taxonomy (GTDB): domain Bacteria; phylum Pseudomonadota; class Gammaproteobacteria; order Pseudomonadales; family Pseudohongiellaceae; genus NORP240. The sequence goes on along the minus strand of JBBDXV010000388.1, from coordinate 2,118 downwards.
TCTCATACCCGAAGCCTGCTGTGTCGGCAGGTGCAACCCACCACAGGCTCGTCGTAATGATTGCTTTTGCGCGTCTTCACCTATCCCCCTTTCCTGTTTCATTGACTCTGTTGATTGCACTAATGCCGTGCATTGCCTCCGCGCAGGAGACCAGCAGCGATAACTCCACTATCGTTTATGCCGCCGATTATTTCGCCGAATACGCACCCATCACCGCGCAGGACATGCTTGATCGCATCCCTGGTCAGGGTCAGGCATCAGGTTCGCCCGGTGGCGGTGGCGGCGGTCCTCCGGGTGGATTTGGCAGTGGTGGTGGAGGCGGTGGCAATCCTTCTGCCGGCGGTCGGGGTCGGGGTCTGGGTGCTGGCAGCGGTGGCAATGACATCCTGGTAAACGGGAAACGTACCGCCGGCAAGAACAATCAAACCGGCGGACTGTTACGCCGTATCTCCGCGTCCCAGGTTCGTGAGATTCAGATTATCCGCGGCACCTCCGGCGAACTGGACGTGCGCGGCAGCAGCCAGGTCGTGAACATCGTATTGTTCGAGGAACTGTCCTCAAACAGCATTTCCTATGAAGTCAGTGCGGACCAGTTCAAAGACAACGAGGTCAAACCCGGCGGCACCCTGGCACTGAGCGGTCAGTACGGCAGTCTTACCTACCAGGTAAGCGCCGCCAGTCGCATGCGTTACGGGCATTCCATCGCCAAGGAACACAGCATTCTTGGAGATTACTCCCCTAACGACCTGATCCGCGAAGAACGTATCCGTGACGGACGCAATAATGAACTGAGCGCCAACCTGGCCTATGACATCAGTAATAACAGCAGCGTTCGCCTTAACGGACTGTATGCGACCAATGACAATCCTTCGGAAGTCAGGCGTTACACGACAGATCTGACCCGTATCCCCAATCCGTTTACCATCGAGCGTGAAGATATTCCCAACGACCGGGACAACTGGGAATTGGGCGGCGACTACGAGCTGACTCTCGACAATGGCAACCGTTTTAAATTTCTCGCCATTGCCAATCAGAATAACAATAGTTCTACGCGCGAACGTTACCAGTGGCTGGCGGATGCGTCGGAGCAAAAGTATCTGCACCTTTTTACTGATTCGGTGACCGAGGAGCGAATTGCCCGCACTTCCTACACTTTCGATTTGTTTGCAACCCAGAATATCGAGTTCGGCATCGAGCGAGCCCAGACCATTCTGGACTCCAGACTGGCGCTTGGATTATTGAGCAGCACCGGCACACCGTCTGCAGCCGTCGGCGGTCTGGTGCCACAGTTGGTAGCCAACGCCAATTCACAGGTCGAGGAGATTCGCTACGAACCATTTGTGATTCACAACTGGACCCTGAATTCACGCATGTCGCTGGAAACCACTTTGTTGTACGAGTCTTCGGAAATCACTCAGACTGGCGATGTGAGCAATAAACGGGATTTTGATTTCGTCAAACCCAAAGTAGATTTTCGTTTTGATGTGACCCCGGGCCTGCAACTTCGCGGGACCATAGAAAAAGTGGTGAACCAGTTGAGCTTTGCTGATTTCGTCGCCGCCAATGACGATCAGGACATCGATGCAGACACCCAGGCTGGCAACGCCGATCTGCGTCAACAGTGGCTGTGGCGTTACGTGTTCAATACCGAGTATCGACTGCCCAACGATTTAGGTGTACTGAACGCGGAATTTTTCTACTTTGATCATCATGATGTGATTGAGCGACTGGATGTCTCTCCCAATGCCACCACTCTGGTGTCAGCGAACGGCAATATTGGCGACGGCTGGGAATACGGCACCAACCTCAGCGCCAGCATGCGTCTGGGCATGATCGGACTGCCCAATGTGCTGCTGACCTATTCGCTGAATGTGCAGGATTCAGAGATCACGGATCCTTTCCTCGGCACCAAGCGACGATTCCAGAATTACCAGCGCGGGCGCTCGACCTATGTCTTCCGTCATGACATTCCCCAATGGCGCATGAACTGGGGCATGCAGGTGTTCGATCGTATCGACAACGGGATGGAACGATACGACATCGATGATATCGAGATGCAGGTAGGCGATCCGCGCGTGAACCTGTTCGCGGAGTATATCGACAGTCGCGGTCTGACTT
>JBBDXV010000387.1:0-2230 GCA_040902165.1 Pseudohongiellaceae bacterium | reverse complement strand
CATAGACAGTGTCATCCGGTTCACTCTGACAGCGTCGTCGTTCATCAGAGCCGGCAAGATAGGCCAGGCAGTTGACATAGTTTCCATTCTCCCCGTAATGACTGTCAGATCGCGGCATCGTAACAGCGACATGGGAGTGGCTGACAAAACGCGGATCCTGTCCGCTGATGTCCACCACTTCAAGACCCGCACAGTTCTGCGGTGGCAAGGAATTGGCAGCCGCCGAGCCATACCACAGCGCATGGCGTCGACCGGCGATACGATCACAGAAAAATGCCAGCGATGTCGATGCATTCACCGTGGTGTCATTGCCGCTGATCACCATCAGGGTCGGAATCAACAGCGACCTGAAATCTTCAGACGTAATCTGCTGGGTCAGGCGATAGAACTGCGCAGCCGCTTTGGTCGGAAATGATTCGTACTTGACCGCATCCTGATCGCCATGGCGACTGATCCATGGACGTACGAGGCCAAAATACGGCGCGAGATGAATCAACGGGTCCCTGACCTCCAGACCCGGAGAAAGCAGGATCAGCGCCTCGACGAAATCCTGCTCCCGGTGCTGATCCAGATACTGCAATGCCAGTGCCGCACCGTTGGAGTAACCCACCATATAAAGCTGGTCTACTTCTGCGGCGAAGCCATTGACTGCCCAGACCAGGGTTTCAAGCCATACTGCCCGATCAGCCTTTTTCAGATCACCGGGTATGGTGGCATGACCCGGCGTCAGCAGACCGCGGATCAGTGCACAGGGATACTGTGCGGCCAGGGACTCAGCGACCGGTCTTAACAAATAGGGCGAGTCGGACAGGCCGTGCACCATCAGGAAACCGCTATGGCGATCCGTCTCGGCACAAACTACCGGATCCGGTTGCAACTCATAGGGCGAACGCATATTCACGACACTCTCAAGCGGATAGGCAGTGCCGAACGGCCAGGTTTCCCGGCTGTAATAGAATTCCGCCAGCGCCGCCCTGACGCGGCTGCGGTTTTCCTGCACGTAATCATTAAACTCATCCGCCGGCATCGGCACATATGCCGGTGAGGAGGATGAATAAAACCTGTCCTCCAGCTGACCTGGGCGGAACCAGAACACCAGCAGCGCCATTATTAGCGCGACTGAAGCCAGACCAATTTTGTGTGCGGTTCTCATTGTCTGGCTCTCATTTTCTGGCAGCCCTGCTCTTGTTCACACTCTTTCTTGTGCCTGATTTCTTGTTCGGTCTATTGTCCGTTTTATTCCCAGGTCTATTACCTGGACTACTGCCTGGTTTACTTCTCGGTTTGTTGCCAGGTCTAATTTTCGTACTTTTGCCTGCGCTCTTCGCCGGAGTCTTCCCGATTATTCTCCCGCCCGGTTTGGCGGTCCCGGAACGTCTGGTATTGGTCACCGCCTGCGCTTTATTCTTGCGCAGCCGCCGCTGTCTCGCCACCTGTTCGGGCTTGAGGTCGGCTTCGTCACTGGTAAACGGATTTTCATCATTCTTCAGTTGAATGCGAATCGGGGTGCCTTCCATGCGCAGAATCCTGCGGAACGATTTCTCCAGATAACGCACATAATGTTCCGGCAGCTTGTCGGTCTGCTTGCCGTGAATGACGATAATCGGCGGATTGTGGCCACCGGCATGCGCATAGCGCAACTTGATGCGGCGGCTGTCGATGGTCGGTGGCGCATGATCTTCAACGATGCGCTGCAGGCTGCGGGTCAACAAATTCGTCGGCAGCTTTTTCTGCGCCGATTCCCAGGCCGCATGGATGGACTGGTACAGATCACCCACCGCAGTGCCATAGCGGGCAGAAATAAAATGTATTTTGGCGAAGTCGCAGAATGCCAGACGCCGTTCGATGTCGATCCTGACCCGGTCTTTCTGATCGATGCTCATGCCATCCCATTTATTGAGCGCAATGACCAGACCCCTGCCCGACTGTATTACATAATCCAGCAGGTGCAGATCCTGATCCACTATGCCTTTGCGTGCATCCATCAGCAGCACGACGACATTGGCATCGTCTATCGCCTGCAGCGCCTTTACCACGGAAAACTTTTCCACGGTTTCTTTGGTCTTGCCGCGCCGGCGAATACCGGCCGTGTCAATCAAGGTATATTTTTTGCCGTGCCGTTCGAAGGGGATATAAATGCTGTCGCGTGTGGTACCCGCTTCGTCAAATACGACTACCCGGTCCTCACCCAGCATGCGATTGACCAGGGTGGATTTGCCAACATTGGGCG
>JBBDXV010000386.1:0-2233 GCA_040902165.1 Pseudohongiellaceae bacterium | reverse complement strand
TTGCTAATCTTGCTGGTATATCCCATGTATGGGCTGTGGGGTTTTTATAGAGATGTGGCGCCAAGGGACCTGTACGAACAGACTTTCGCCAATTTTGAGAATGATCCGGAAATTGCAAGAAACCTGGCGGTGGAGCTGACTGAGGTAATCAGGAATGATCCAGAGAATCCCTGGGCCGCATATTTTCTGGCCCGCAATCTTACCGCGCTGAATATGTTTGCGGAAGCCGAGCTCGTTTTCTCGCAGGCAATTGACCTGTTGGAAGATTCGCCAGACAAGGCGGCGGTGATCGGACAGTACGCGCAGATCAAATACATCACCAGTGGAGGTGAGCTCACTGAAGAAGTAATGACCCTGGTGAATCAGGCTCGCGCGATCAATCCCGGTGAAATGTCGGTACTGCAACTGCTTTCTATCGATGCAGAACTCAAGGGCGATGTCGATTCTGCCATCGATTATTGGCGTCTGATGATTCAGGCAGATCCCAATTCACCACAGGCCCAGGTATTGCGCGGTCGCATTGCTGCGGCACAGCAATCCCTGAATGAGCAGGGCGGGGAAGCAATAGCTGCCGGGCCGCGTATTGAAGTGCATATAGCGCTCGGCGAGGGTCTGACTGTGCCGGCAGATCTGCGCGTGTTTGTCACAGCCAGAGACGCATTGCGGGAAGGGATACCGCCGCTCGCTGCGACCGAACTCACTGTTGCTGACTTGCCGGCAACAATCAGCCTGGATAACAATTCGGCGATGGTGCCAGCTTTCAATATTTCGTCAGCCGCGACAATCTATATCACTGCAACTGTCTCCAGCAGCGGTACTGCCAATGTGCAGTCTGGAGACTATCGCGTTGTCTCGGAAAATTTCGCCCACAATGGACAACACACGATAATTGATCTTGTTATCAGTGAAGCCGTACCCTGACAAATTCTGTAAACGGGGTTTACCGAGCGAGTCAGGCCACCAATGTATTTGACCGAATTTCTGACCATCGCGATAGCTCACCTGTTGGCGGTAGCCTCACCAGGGCCGGATTTCGCACTGGTGTTACGGCAAAGTGCAGCTCATGGCAGGACGGCGGGACTCTGGACCAGCGCAGGGATAGCGGTTGGTATTCTGGTTCATGTCAGTTATTGCCTGCTTGGTGTTGCCGTACTGCTGGCCAGCAGTGAAAACCTTTTCACTGCGATGAAATTGATCGCGGCTGCCTATCTTCTCTACCTTGGTGTGACTGCGGTCAGGGACTCCTTCCATGTCGCAGCGACGGCATTGACGGAAACTGCCAGCCGGTCTCTACTGCCCCGCCAGCTCTTTCTCAACGGTTTCATTACCAATGGACTCAATCCTAAAGCGACCCTGTTTTTTCTTGCCCTGTTTACAGTCGTAATAAGTCGCACAACCCCGTTGCCGGTGCAAATTCTGTATGGCATCTACCTCTCGGCTGCCACTTTTTGCTGGTTTGCAGCGCTGTCCAGTTTACTGGGTCAGGACCGGGTTCGCAGTCTGGTACTTAAATCCGGGGGTTGGTTTGAACGCGCGATGGGAATCGTATTGATCGGTCTGGCACTGCAACTGGCGATCAGCATGCTACCGGCCTGAACCCGGCCCGCATTCCTGCTGCCCCGGCCCGGAATCATGGTAAGCCCCGGGTTTGATGCTATTATTAGCCCCCTCTAAGGGTTCAATCCGGAAAAGGACAAGGGTCCGCGAGCATGAACGCACTAATCGACAAGTTCGGACGCCAGGTTGACTACATTCGCCTTTCGGTGACCGATCGTTGTGATTTCCGCTGTGTATATTGCATGACGGAAGACATGACGTTTTTGCCGCGCAATCAGGTATTGACCCTGGAAGAATTGCATCTGATCGCCCGTGCGTTTACCGAGCTTGGCGTACGGCGGATCAGAATCACCGGCGGTGAGCCCCTGGTTCGCAATAACATCATGTCCCTGGTCCGCGAGCTTGGCAGTTTGCCCGGTCTGGATGAATTGTTGTTAACCACCAATGGTGCCCAGCTGGGCAAATTCGCAATACCCTTGCGAGCTGCCGGGGTTAACAGAATCAATATCAGTATTGACAGCCTGCAGGCAGATCGTTTCCTGCGAATTTCCAGAGTCGGGAAACTGGAGAGTGTATTGGCCGGCATCGCGGCAGCACAGGGCGCCGGGTTTGATCGAATCCGGCTCAATTCAGTCATCATGAAAGGCTATAACGATGACGAAGTGCTGGATCTGGT
>JBBDXV010000385.1:0-2233 GCA_040902165.1 Pseudohongiellaceae bacterium | reverse complement strand
ACCGTGAAGGCGGAATCGGACCGATGCAGTTCACCAATTACGACCAGGTTCGCCCCTGGGCGCCGCTGATCCAGTACAAGGTGGCCCGCCGTGAAATGCCGCCATATGCCTATGACCAGCACATTGGTATCCAGGAATTGCAGGGCGACTGGCGTTTGGACCAGGCAGATATCGACACCATCGTAGCCTGGGTTGACCAGGGTGCGCCGGAAGGCGAATACCCGAGTGACTTTCAGGTCGCCCAGTTGCCGGACGACAGCAAGTGGAACTTTGAAGATTCACTCGGCAAGCCTGATCTGATCCTGCCTTCCACGCCGATCGACGTGCCCGCCAGAGGTAATGACATGTGGCACCGTCCCTATGTGATGACCGGGCTGTCTACCGACCGCTGCATCAAGGCGGTACAGGTCAAGCCGCGCGGTGATGCCAAGACTGTTGTTCACCACGCCAACTCCGACGTTCAAATTCTGAATGCTGACGGTGAATACGAGAACTATGGTCAGCTGACCGAGTATGCGATGGGCAAATGGGGCGAGATCATGCCGGAAGGCGTGTGCCGTACCCTGCCTGCCAATTCACGGGTTAACTGGGACATTCATATATTCCCGGGCGGACTGGGTGCTACGGCTCCCAATGCCGTTATCGAAGACAACGTTGTCGAGATCGGCCTGTGGCTCTATCCGGAAGGTTACGAGAAAGAAGCCCAATACAAACAGGATCTGCGTCTGTACCGACTTGAGCCGGCTCAAGGCGAAATGGTAGTTCCGCCCAACGGCTATACCATGACCCAGGGCTTCCACTCTTTCGACCATCCGGTTCGAATTGACAGCTTCCAGCCCCACGGCCACCTGCGTATGCGCGCCGCGTCTCTGGAGATTTTCTATCCCGAAACCGGTCGTACCGAGGAAATCAGTCAGGTTTCCAATTGGAGTGCCACCTGGCACCACAGCCATCTGTATGGGGTTGATGTCGCTCCGTTGCTACCCAAAGGCGCCGTACTGGTTATCAAACAGTGGTATGACAATACTGCCAACAACCCGAACAATCCGGACCCGGATCAATGGGTAGTGGGTGGCAGCCGTACCGCTGATGAAATGTCACACGCCTGGATTGCGGTTACCCATCTTGATGATGCAGGGTTCGAAAAGCTGGTTGCCGAACGCAAAGAGAAGGAAGAGCGTTCGCTGGCCGGTAACTGAGATCAGACAGGTAGTATGACCCTGACAAGGGTTCGAAAAAGGCGGACTTTAGAGTCCGCCTTTTTTTTGCTTTGGATATTTCCACCGAGTGTTGGTGCTCAAGCAGTGGTACGAAAGTACGACAATCAACTCGAATAACCCGAATCCGGGTCGATGGAAGGGAAACAGAAGCCAAAGGAGTGATTTTTACCCCTGAATAACATGGGGGAATGCGCGCAGATTCAGGCCGGGAAGGCAAACAAAAAGGTGATACAAATTGTAAGAAGCAGTAATATTTGTGGACTTCCGAAGGCGGTAGTTCTACATTTTTCCAGTTTGTCCCACCGAGTCTCATATGTCGAGGAGAAGAATATGAAGAAAGGGCAGTTTTTAAGCTCTCGTAAAGCCCTCTTGGGCATTGCAACCCTTGCAGCGCTTGGGTTTCAGGTCCAGGTTCAGGCGCAGTCCAGCACCATGGCTATAGACCATGACGTGACCTATGCCGGCGACGTCGCCAGGATTATTAATGAAAATTGCGTGGTTTGTCACCGTGAAGGCGGAATCGGACCGATGCAGTTCACCAATTACGACCAGGTTCGCCCTTGGGCACCGCTGATTCAGTACAAGGTGGCGCGCCGTGAAATGCCGCCATATTCCTACGACCAGCACATTGGTATCCAGGATTTGCTGGGTGACTGGCGTCTGGACCAGGCAGATATCGACACCATCGTAGCCTGGGTTGACCAGGGTGCACCGGAAGGCGAATACATCGGCGATATCGCCCAGGTGGAATTGCCGAGTCTGGACAAGTGGAATTTTGAAGATTCACTGGGTCAGCCTGATCTGATCCTGCCGTCAGCACCGATCGACGTGCCTGCCAATGGTAATGACATGTGGCACCGTCCGTACGTGATGACCGGCCTGACCACTGATCGCTGCATCAAAGCCGTACAGGTCAAACCACGCGGTGATGCAAAAACAGTCGTTCACCACGCTAACTCCGACGTTGAAATTCTGAACGCTGAGGGTGAATACGAAAACTTTGGTCAGCTGAC
>JBBDXV010000384.1:0-15513 GCA_040902165.1 Pseudohongiellaceae bacterium | reverse complement strand
GAATGAATCCCTCCCTCACCGCCACTACAATGCAGATTTTATTTCCGCACCAGAGTGGTGAGGGACGGAGAAGCCTCGCGGTTCGGCTAGCGTGCGACGATTCCTTGAATGTCACTCCTTATTTGCCGATAATGCGCGGCTTAACAGGATCGCCGTTGGTGCATCCATGATCAATGGTAACTCTTGTCGGTCCCCTCGCAATGACAGGCTATGAACCCCGCCAGACCCGGAAGGGAGCAACGGTAGTAGCTGATTCATGTGCCGGGGTGTGGCTGGCAAGAGCTACCACCCAACCCCCGCAATCTGAAAGACGGACTGCATGACCTATCAAGTACTCGCCAGAAAGTGGCGGCCTGGCACTTTCAAGGAAATGGTGGGCCAGGGCCACGTACTCAAGACGCTTGCAAATGCGTTGGATAGTGAGCGGCTGCATCATGCTTACTTGTTCACCGGCACCCGCGGCGTAGGCAAAACCACGGTCGCCAGAATTCTTGCAAAATGTCTGAATTGCGAACAGGGAGTGAGCGCCAGTCCCTGTGGCAAGTGCAGCGCCTGCGTAGAAATCAGCGAGGGTCGTTTCATGGATCTGATAGAGGTGGATGCTGCCTCGCGGACCAAAGTGGAAGATACCAGGGAATTGCTCGAGAATGTACAGTACGCGCCTTCGCGGGGCCGTTTCAAAATCTACTTGATAGACGAAGTGCATATGCTGTCAACGCACAGTTTCAATGCGCTGTTGAAAACCCTTGAAGAACCGCCGCCCCATGTAAAATTTCTGCTCGCCACTACCGATCCGCAAAAGCTGCCAGTAACAGTTTTGTCTCGATGCCTGCAGTTCAATTTGAAAAATCTCAGTCCACAGCATATAGCAGGTTACCTGCGTCAGGTATTACAGGCCGAATCAATTGCATTCGAAGAAGATGCTATATGGCAGATTTCGATAGCCGCAGCCGGCAGTATGCGTGATGCCTTGACATTGCTTGATCAGGCAATTTCCTATTGCGAGTCCAATGTGACCACGAGCAGCGTTATCACCATGCTGGGTACGCCGGGACAGAAGCTGGTACATGATTTGCTGGAGGGTTTGCGAAACCGCGATGCAACACAATTGCTGTCGGCCTGTGCGACTGTAGCAGAACACAACCCGGATTACGGTCTGTTGGTTGATGGATTGATGTCCACATTACATCGCATGGCGATAGAAAAGGCACTTCCGGGAACCTCCGATAACAGCTACGGCGATCTGGAATCCTTACAAAGGAATGCAGAAATGTTCTCCGCTGAAGATATTCAGCTTTATTATCAAATGTGTCTCAGGGGTCGCAGTGAGCTGGCATTTGCCAGTGATCAGGGTGCAATGTTTGAGATGCTGATGATCAGAATGCTGGTCTTCACGCCGGATGGGGTGCCGCGAATTCCAGACACAAAATCAGACACCGGCAACATAAAAAAAAAGCCTGAGCCGGTTGTAGCCAATTCGTCGACCCGGACCGCAGAAACAGCCGGGAACACAACAGAAGCGCAAATCGATCATATTAAAAGTATCGACGTCGGAGAGGTCAGGATATCTCTGGCAAGTCTTGACGAGAGATCATGGATGGAGCTGTTTGCTAAACTCCAGATGACCGGCATTACCGGCAATATACTTGCCAATTGTGTATGCCATGGATTAAACGATGGCATTCTGAAATTTACTCTGCAAGGTGAACAAAGCGCCATCTACAGCGAAGAGCATCGACTGCGCATTCGCGATACGCTTTCAAGGTACTTTGGCTGCAAACTAGACGTGAGCATCGAAATCGGAAATTCAAATACAGAATCTCCTGCGGCCCGGGACCTTAGGGTGAAGCGAGAGCGCCAGGATCAGCTCGTCTCTGATTTTGAGCAGGATGCAATGGTTAAACAGATCAAAGACAGGTTTTCCGCTACCGTACTTACTGACACTATTACTCCAATAAAAAATTAAGGCAGAAGGCAATGACTGATTTCAATGAAATCCTGAAGCAGGCCAAACAGATGCAGGAGCAGATGAAAAAAGCGCAGGGTGAGTTGTTGAATCAGATGGTCGAAGGAGAGGCCGGGGCGGGACTGGTAAAAATAGTTATGAATGGTCGCCATGATGTAAAAAGCGTGCAGTTGGCTGAAAGTCTGATCACAGAGGATCTGCATGTTATGGAAGATCTGATTGCCGCAGCAATCAATGATGCGGTCAGGAAAGTCGAAGAGAACAATCGCACTGCGCTATCCGGTATGGCATCCGGCCTGAACCTTCCAGATGGTTTCAAATTTCCGTTTTAGGCCACAACAATAATGTATCTAAGCCCACTGATTGAACAATTGGTCGAAGCATTCCGCTGCCTTCCCGGTGTTGGCCCGAAGTCAGCCCAGCGGATGGCGCTATATTTGCTGGAGCGTAATCCCTCAGGCGGAAATAAACTGAGTGAGGCATTGTCCATAGCGATAGAAAAAGTTGGTCGTTGCAAGCGATGCCGAACCCTGACCGAGCATGAGATGTGCGGTATCTGTTCCAGTCCGTCAAGAAACAGGCGACTGTGTTGTGTGGTTGAGTCTCCTGCTGATGTGTATGCCATTGAACAGACCGGAACTTACAAAGGTTTGTATTTTGTGCTTATGGGGCATCTTTCACCGATAGACGGTATCGGACCAGAACAGTTGGGAATAGACAAGTTGCTGGAGGGCGTGAATAGTGCCGATGTTGACGAAATCATAATTGCCTGCAACCCTACTGTAGAAGGGGAAGCGACGGCCTATTTCATTGCCGAGCAACTACGTGGCAAAGGCATTATTGTCTCGCGCATTGCTCATGGTGTACCTGTAGGCGGTGAGCTGGAGTTTGTTGACGGCGGAACTCTAAGCCACGCATTCAATGGTCGAAAACAGATGGATTTGACATAAATAGAATGGACGGTGACAAGAATCTGTCGTTCACCTGTATAACAGATCACAGGAGTTTGCGGGATATTTGCCGGGGCTGGGATGCGTCGTGGCCGGTGGCTCTGGATACCGAGTTTATCAGGACTAACACGTTTTTCCCGAAAGCCGGACTGTTTCAGATTGCAAATCCGGCAAGGGTCTATCTGATCGACCCGTTGGCTATTGATGAGTGGGATGATTTCAGGTCCCTGATCAGTGGCAGACATGGATGCGTGATCATGCATTCATGCAGCGAAGACCTTAATCTGCTTCGCCATTTCCTCGATTGTCTGCCGTACAAACTGTTCGATACACAGCGCGCGGCCGCTTATCTGGGCTATGGCTTGAGCGTCAGTTATCAGGCGCTACTCGCTGCTGAGCTTGACATAACAATTGGCAAAGGAGAGACAAGGTCTGACTGGCTGGCAAGGCCGTTGTCGAGCAGTCAGCTGGAGTATGCTGCACTTGATGTGGTTTATTTGCATGCGCTTTGTGACAAGCTGACAGAGAAACTGAAGGAGCGGGGCCGGCTCGAGTGGTTCGAGCAGGATTGCAGCCAGTTTCTGGTGACAGCAGAACAGGATGATGACGAACAGAACTGGGAACGATACTACAGGAATATCGGTGGGGCATGGCGATTGGGCGCCGAAGAGCTTCTTGTTTTGCAGAAACTGTGTTACTGGCGGGAGAAAACTGCGCGCGAACGTGACCGGCCTCGTAGCTGGATTGTGAATGATACAGACCTTCTATCGCTTTGCGTTTCGATAATGCGAACACCGTTGTCGATTGAGACAATTTCCCGGACTACGTCAATGAAGTCTCCCTACCTTGACCGTGATGGTGAAAGCCTGATTGCCTTTTTGGGTTCCGGATTTCAACCAGTGAAACCTGCAGTGCCCGATGAATTTTCCAAACCGCTTTCGCCCAGAGAGCGAAAATTGCTAAAACGCGGACAGCAGATTGTTGCCTCGTTGGCAAGTGCCATGGGAATCGCCCCGGAGCTATTGGCAAGAAAGCGGCATCTGCTAGAGCTGATAGAGCGAAATTCAATGGGTCAGCAAGATCCCTGGCCAGATGAAATTACCGGTTGGCGCAAGCAGTTGCTGGAGCCACTTCTGGCGGAAATACTGGTCAACGATGAGTAAATGCGAAGTCATGTATAGCGGGCAGCCATTCTGGGAAAAACCTTTGGAGCAGCTGACGCTTGAAGAATGGGAGTCATTGTGTGACGGCTGTGGTCGTTGCTGCCTCAAGAAATTACAGGACCAGGAAACTGACCTGGTGCACTACACACGAGTCGTTTGTCGTTATTTCAAGGAACCAACCGGAAGCTGTGGATGTTACAAAACACGATCTGAACTGGTACCGGATTGCATGATTGTCAGGGAGCTGGATCTCGACCAGATTAACTGGATGCCTGATACCTGTGCCTACCGGCTACGTAAAGATGACAAGCCGCTTTATAATTGGCATCCCCTGATTTCCGGATCCCGGCGGGAAATGGAGTTGGCCGGAATCACGATCAGTGGGCGGATACTTTCGGAAGAATTCGTCCACGAGGACGGACTGGAAGAACACATAATTCGCTGGGTTAATGCCGGATGAATGAGACGACAATCTTTTTCACAGCCTGGCTGGTCTATCTGGCAGCCGGAACCATCTTCTACGCCTTGTACTGGAAAGCGACCGGGTCGACCAAACACGTTTTCCTATCCTATAACGCCCGTGCAATCATGCTGGCCCTTATCGCCACCCCCTGGTTTACAGGCATCGAGGGACGTGAGCTGGCACCAGCGTTGATGGTCGTCATGATGGATGCCATTACCGTTAGCGGAGAGGCAGCCGTACGCGCATTCATCCCGCTGTTGTTGTCGCTGCTGCTGTCCCTGATGGCGGGGACTATCCTGGCATTCCTGCGCTTCAGATCCCGTCTGGCACCCGGGAACAGCGTCGATTGAGGCTAAATCAAAGCTGGTATTAACACTTTCTTCGGGAAGCGTTTTCTGTTTGAATTCAGTTCCTTGATTTGATGAATATCTTCAAGTAATCAATGTAAATCAGATAGATACAAAACCGAGGTGGGTCATGAATGCGCATTTCACAAGTCTGGTCATTATTATGTTGCTGGTCGGCGCAGCGGGTGGTGTGGTTAATTACTATACGCAGCCGGTTCGCACGCTTTCCAATCCCGCTTTGCTCAAGCGATTCGTCGTTTTGGGTATAGGCGTTACTTTTCTGGTTCCGTTCGTCCTTGATCTTTTTGGCAGCACCCTGGTCGTAGACAGTCAGGGTGACCCGGCAAAATTACTGAATTATGTCGCTATTTGCCTGGCTATTGCGTTTACCCCACGGTTTTTTCTGACCAATGTCACCGATAACGTCGTTGCCGAAGCAAGGGCAGCAACTGAAAAAGTCGAGGCCTTGCAGTACCAGTTACGCCAGCTGCAGGAGGAACTTTTGCCGCTGATTGATATGGAAACTGAGGATGACAACCTGTCAGAGGCAGCCGTAGCCGTTGCCCAGGACGAACTGGATACGACATCGACCAGGGTATTGAAAACCCTCGGTTGCGGGCGATTCATCTATCGTTCCTTACCGGGTTTATGTCGCGAAGTGGACGCAGACGAGTCCACTATGGTTAAGGCCCTGGGTTTTCTTACATTAAGATCTCTGGCTGGCAGGGTGGGAGGCCGTAAGGGAGTGCGCTGGTACATTACCCAAAGGGGCCGCAAGCTGATCGACGTAGCAGCATAATTAACCCAGTAAATACAATAGCTTATTAGTTAAAACTTCAGAGCTTAGTTAACCGCTGTTGAGAGTCAGGTGTAGGAGTGTTGTCAATGAGTTTTACCGGTACTGATCAATATATCGCCAGCGCTGAATTGCAGATGGCAGTCAATGCGGCGATTGCTCTTGAGCGGCCCTTGCTGATTAAGGGTGAGCCCGGTACGGGAAAAACCATGTTGGCAGAGGAGATCGCCCGGTCCGTCGGTTTGCCCCTGTTTCAATGGCATATCAAATCGACTACCAAGGCCCACCAGGGACTTTATGAGTATGACGCGGTATCAAGGTTGCGGGATTCGCAGCTCGGAGAGGAAAAAGTTCACGATATTGCCAATTACATTCTCAAAGGCAAGGTCTGGCAGGCATTTGAGTCTCCGGTTCGTACGGTCCTGTTGATAGACGAAATCGACAAGGCGGATATTGAATTCCCCAATGATCTGTTGCTGGAACTGGATCGGATGGAGTTTTATGTCTATGAAACCCGCCAAACCATCAAAGCCACACACCGACCCATCGTCGTAATTACCAGTAACAATGAAAAAGAATTACCGGATGCATTTCTGCGCCGATGCTTCTTTCATTACATCGAATTTCCCGATCCTCTGGCGATGGAAAAAATTATCCAGGTCCATTTCCCGAAAATCAAAAAGCAGCTGGTCCAGCAGGCAATGGATATATTCTTCGATGTTCGCAAGGTCCCGGGATTAAAGAAAAAACCGTCAACCTCTGAATTGATCGACTGGCTTAAACTTCTGATGGCGGATGATCTACCTGCCGACATATTGAAAGATCCCGATATCCGTAATGCGATTCCACCTTTATACGGCGCCTTGATCAAGAATGAACAGGACGTTCACTTGCTGGAGAAGCTGGCTTTTATGCATCGAGCCAAGCGCTGATGCTGGTAAATTTTTTCCTGACTCTGCGGCAAGAACGACTTCCGGTCAGTTTTACTGAGCTTTTCGCATTGCTGGAATGTCTTGAGAAGGATATTGCCTTCGGCAGTGTTGATGATTTCTACCATCTTTCCAGACTCTGTCTGGTGAAGGATGAAAAGAACTTTGACAAATTTGACCGGGCCTTTTCCCGCTATTTCAAAAACGTAACGATTCTGGATGATTTCCTGGAAATGGAAATCCCGGAACACTGGTTACGAAAACAATTTGAATCGCTGCTGTCCGATGAGGAGAAAGCCAGGATCGAATCTCTTGGCGGTCTGGACAAGCTGATGGAGACCTTGCGCAAAAGAATGGAAGAACAGAAAGCGCGGCATCAGGGCGGTAATAAGTGGATAGGGACCGGCGGGACATCACCTTTTGGAGCGTATGGTTACAATCCTGAGGGTATCAGGATCGGTCAGCAAGAAAACCGAAACTTCAAGGCAGTCAAAGTTTGGGATCGTCGTAATTACCGGGACCTGGATGACAGCGTTGAAATCGGCACACGTAATATCAAGCTTGCCCTGAGAAAACTGAGAAAATTTGCGCGAACCGGTGCGGCCGAAGAGCTTGATCTCGATGAGACAATTTCTTCTACCGCTCGCAAAGCCGGAATGCTGGATATCAAAATGGTGCCGGAACGGCACAATGCGGTAAAAGTGCTGCTGTTTTTTGATGTTGGCGGTTCCATGGACCCGCATGTGCGACTCTGTGAGGAGTTGTTTTCAGCTGCTCGCTCCGAGTTCAAGCATCTCAAATACTTTTACTTTCACAACTTCATCTATGAATCTGTCTGGACCAAGAGTCATCGACGCCTGGCCGAGACAACTTCCATGATCGATATACTGCACAAATACCCGGATGACTATAAGGTCATTTTTGTCGGTGATGCGACAATGGCGCCTTACGAAATTACCCACACCGGCGGAAGTATCGAGCACTACAATGAAGAAGCCGGCACCGTGTGGATGAACCGGCTAAGTGAAAGGTTTGAACACCTGGTCTGGATAAATCCAACACCAAAAGAATACTGGGAACACAGTTACTCAATCGATATAGTGAGGCAGCTGGTTGGCGGAAAAATGTTCCCGCTCAGTGTAAAAGGGCTCGAAGAAGCAATGTCCCGACTTGCCCGCTAGAAAACCGGCAATCCCAACTGACCATTTACTGTGAATTCTATGACTGAGCAATTAACCGGCGAGCTGAACCCCGATCGATTCAACTGCCTCACCGATGTAATGGATTATATATTCCACGAGCATGGTGAGCTGAATGGCTTCAGCTGTTTTGGGGCTGATTTGAATTACCGCAGTATCGAGGAATACAGTAACCGGTTTGCCGGTTATCTGACGCATGCGACCGAGTTAGAAGCGGGCGACCGCATAGCCATTCAACTGCCGAATATCCTTCAATTCCCGGTCGCGTTATATGGTGCATTGAAAGCTGGGTTAATTGTTGTCAATACCAATCCATTGTATACCACCAGGGAAATGCGACATCAGTTCAAAGACGCCGGCGTCAAGGCAATTGTCATACTGGAAAATTTTTGCGATAAGCTTGAGGAAGTACTTCCGGATACGGATATCAAGACAGTGATCATTACCAAAATCGCTGACCTGCTTCCCGCACCGCGACGATTTATCCTGAATGCCGGTGCAAAGTATATAAAGAAATTGGTACCTGAATTTCATATCAAAGGTGCCGTAACATTCAGATCGACAATAGCCAATCCCGCCAGAGAAAATATTCCGGGACGTCAGTGCCAGGGTGATGATACTGCCTTGATTCTCTATACGGGTGGCACTACAGGTTATGCCAAGGGTGTCATGCTCACGCATAAAAACCTGATCAGCAATATGATGCAGTTGCGGTCGCGTTGTTTGAAAATAATCCGGGACCGGGAAGACACCATACTTGCGCCGTTGCCGCTTTATCACAGTTATGCATTTCTTTTTCACTGCCTGGTAATGCCTTTTGCCGGCAATTGCAGCCTGTTGATTCCTAACCCGAGGGATTTGAACTCACTTGTTGATGTATTGCTGAAGAAAAAAATACAGGGCATGGTGGGTATTAATACATTATTTCTTGCGCTGCTAAATCATAGAAGGATCAAGAACGTCGACTTTGATGCATTGCGGTTTTCCGGGGCAGGAGGCATGCCATTGACTCGCAGTGTAGCGGAGGAATGGGAGTTTCTGACCGGTTGTGAGATTTTTGAGGGATACGGTTTGACAGAATGTTCACCTGTCGTTTCAGTCAATCCGCCAGGATCCAACAAGCCAGGCACTGTTGGACCACCGGTACCGGCAACCGAGGTCAGGGTTATGGGCGATGACGGAGTGGAACTTGCTGCCGGAGCAAAGGGTGAGCTGTGGGTGAAAGGACCGCAGGTAATGAAGGGTTACTGGAATCGGCCGCAAGATACCGATCAGGTACTTACGCCGGATGGCTGGTTCAAGACCGGCGACTATGTGCAGATTGACGAAGACGGTTACTTGCGTATCGTAGATCGCAAGAAAGATATGATTCTTGTCTCCGGTTTCAATGTCATTCCGGGAGAGATAGAAGAGTATGTCAACACCCATCCCGACATAATGGAGAGCGCCGCTATTGGCGTGCCCAATGAGCAGACTGGCGAGGCTGTCGTGTTATACGTGGTATCCAGAAATCCGCAATTGGAGCGTGAGGAGCTGCTGGCGTACTGCAAAAAAGGACTTACCGGCTACAAACTTCCCAGAGTCATTGTATTCGCGGATTCTTTGCCGAAATCCAATATCGGCAAGGTATTAAAGCGTGAGTTGCGGGAACTTTATACCGCTTCTCTTTGAAGCCGTCGCTGACCATGCATCAATCTCCCAGTCCCACCGAGTTGCGCAAGCAGTCTCTGCCCCGGGCTATTGAAATTTCCGGCTCACTGCCTATTCGTGAGAAAGCAGAACAGATTAAAGAGCTATTGTTGAAAAATCAGGTTCTGGTAGTGGCCGGTGAGACTGGTTCGGGCAAGACCACCCAACTGCCTAAAATTTGTCTGCAGGCCGGGTTCGGAGTGCGAGGATTGATCGGACATACGCAGCCAAGACGCCTGGCCGCACTATCGGTGGCGAACCGCATTGCTGAAGAGCTTGGGGTAAAACCTGGCGAAGGGGTCGGGTACCAGATCCGGTTTTCTGATAAAACCTCACCATCGACTTTTCTCAAGTTAATGACAGACGGCATCCTGCTGAATGAAATTCAAAACGACAGAAACCTGAGAAAGTACGAAGTCCTGATCATTGATGAGGCGCACGAGCGCAGTCTGAATATCGATTTCATACTGGGATACCTCCGCCAGTTACTTCCACGCCGGCCTGATCTCAAACTGATCATCACGTCGGCAACAATTGATCTGCAGAAATTTTCAGCTCATTTCGGCAATGCACCTGTCGTAACCGTTTCCGGAAGAAGCTATCCGGTATCCATACTCTATAAACCGATGGAGGAAAACGCAGACAACGATACTTCTTTTGATCCTCAATCTGATGCCATCATCAGTGCGGTTCGTGAGATTGGCAGATCAGAATCTGACGCAATCGCCAGGAACGGCGATATATTGGTGTTTCTCAGTAGTGAAAAAGAAATTCGCGAAACTGCGCTGGCGTTGCGAAAACAGAAGCTGGCTCACACGGAAATACTGCCGCTGTATGCCCGCTTGCGTCAAACTGATCAGGAAAAAATATTCAAGACTCACTTCGGGCGAAGGATCATTCTGTCCACCAATATCGCGGAAACTTCGTTGACGGTACCGGGGATAAGATATGTCATAGATGCCGGGTTCGCACGCATCAGTCGCTACAGCATACAAAGCAAGATTCAACGATTGCCGATAGAACCGATTTCGAAAGCCAGTGCGGATCAGAGGGCCGGTCGTTGTGGCCGAATATCCGAAGGGATATGTATTCGTTTGTATTCTGAAAGTGATTATCTCGGTCGGCCTGAATATACTGATCCAGAGATACTGCGAACCAACCTGGCGGCAGTGATACTGCAGATGTTGTCTCTGCAACTCGGTGAAATCAGCGATTTTCCTTTTCTGGACCCGCCTTCAACCAAAGCGATTAATGACGGCTTCAGTCTGTTGTTTGAGCTGAATGCCATTGATGATCACCGGCAGATCACCGCGCTGGGAAGAAAGATGGCAGGTTTTCCGGTTGACCCCCGCTTTGCGAGAATCCTGCTTTCAGCGGCCGCTAACAACTGCCTGCGTGAGGCGCTGATTATCGTAAGCGGATTGAGTATTCAGGATCCCAGAGAAGGTCAGGGAGATAAGGGGCAACGGGGGACTGAGATTCAGGCCCGGTTTACCCATCCGCAATCGGGTTTTCTGAGTCTGGTTAATCTATGGAATGAATTTGAAGAGAACCGACAGACTCTCACTGGCAGTCAGTTGCGCAGGTATTGTGCCAGGAATTCGCTGTCTTTTTCACGCATGCTTGAGTGGCGTGAGGTGCACCGGCAACTGGTATCGCTGTGCCGTGGTTATGGTTTCTCTCTTAATCAAGAAGCAGCCGATTATGCCAGCATTCACAAGTCGCTGGTATCTGGGCTGTTAAACTTCATTGCCTGCGCGGCTGAAAAAGGAATTTATCTCGGGACGCGAAGTCGCAAATTTCAACTGCTCAGGAATCCGTCGCAGCCAAATATTGCTGCAAAGTGGATTGTGACCAGTCAGATAATCGAAACCAGTTTTGCATTTGCAACAATTGCCGCAAAAATAGAACCAGAGTGGGTTATCTACGAGGCGGAACACCTGATCAAACGGAGCTGGTCAGAACCACATTGGAGTAAAAAGCGCCAGCAAGTTGAAGCCTTCGAAAAAACCACACTCTATGGTTTGGTGCTGGAAGACCGTAAGCCGGTCAATTATGGTCCGCTGGATCCTGATCTCAGTCATGAAATCTTTATCAACGAAGCATTGGTTGAGCAGCAGTTTTTATCTGACCTGGCATTTTATCAACATAATCACCTGCTGCTGGCCGAAATTGCCAAAGATGAGGACAAGCTTCGTAAACAGGCATGGTTGGTGGATACACGAAAACTGGCGGAATTCTATAGTGCCAGGGTGCCAACTGAGGTATGGGACCGCCAAACCTTCATCACCTGGTATAACCAGAATCCAAAACGCCATAATGAGTCCCTGCGTATGCAACGGCAGGACCTGATGAGCGGCAATGAATTTGAATTGCTGCAACGACAGTTCCCAGATCACACAAATCTGCACGAGAATAAACTGTCAGTCAGCTACAAATTTGAACCAGGATCAGATGTTGATGGCGCGGTTCTGGAAGTGCCTGTGGAATTACTGACACAACTTAATGAAAGCGACATAGATTGGATCGTTCCCGGACAGATTCGGGAACGTTGCATCTTTCTTCTCAAATCGCTTCCCAAACCTTTGCGCAAGATCTTCATCCCGGTACCCGCTTTCGTAGATCAAATATTACCGGAACTAAATCCAGACAGCGGGACATTGCTTGATGCGCTGATTGCGAGAATTGGCCAGGTGAAAGGGATCAGCATAGAGAAATCCCTGTTTTCAAAGGTCGAAGTTCCGGCATTTCTTAAAGTAAAACTGAAAGTGGTTGGCAGCCACGGGGAGGTGCTTGCCCTGGGTACAGATTTGAATGATTTGCGCGAACAGCTACTGCAGAGTGCAGATTGCGTACTTACTGAGGCTGCCAAAGAATCCCGGCATCCAATCGAAATTGATGCGTTGCGGGACTGGAATTTTGCTGACTTGCCGGAACAGATCACCATAGGAGACAAAATAAAATTGCTTCGATATCCGGCATTGATTGACCTGACAGATAGCGTGGCGGTCCGGTTGCTCAGTGAGCGACAAACTGCAATGCGAGAAACAATTAAAGGGGTTTGTCGACTTCTGATGTTCAGAACCGCCCAGCAACATGAGTTACTGACAAAACAATTTCGACAGGCAGAAAAGCGTTGGGGCTTGAAGCGACCGGTATTCCTGGTGGATTTTAACGAGTCGGCCGCTATGGCCACTTATATTGACAGCTTTCAGATACGCAAGCAGATACCCGGAAGCCGGGATGAATTTGACAAACTGGCAGGTGAAGGGCGCAGTAAAATTTCCCAATGCGGAAATGAATTGGCATCCTTGCTTGATCGAATTGTCGAGTTACATTTCAATGTAAGACTCAAATTGAAAGCGCTGGCGACGCGATCCCCCAGCGCTTGCAAGGACATTGAAAACCAGCTCGAAATGCTGTTCCCGTCCGAGTTTTTGCTGTCTGTAGACCGGACCTGGCTCGATGAGTACCCACGCTATCTGCAGGCTGTCCTTATCAGACTGGAGAAAATTGTCGTGCAACCCGATAAAGACAAAATGCAGACTGAGATGGTTATGAAATTTCAACAGCGTTGGGTAGCGCTGGCGAATGCCGGTGGGGATGTAAACCGGAGCGATACAATTATTTTTCGCTGGATGCTGGAAGAGTATCGCGTTTCCCTGTTCGCACAACAACTAAAGACCAGTCTGCCGGTTTCAGAACAAAGACTGGAAAAGCAATGGGCCAGGACAGGGAAGATCGGGTCAGACTAATAATCTTATATTCGCTGTTAAAGCCTGGTAATAATCTCTATAATTTTCGCGCTGGAATTCGCTGTTCGGACAAACCTCATTGCTGAACTCATGACCGCTGCTGACCAGGTCTAAAGGATTGCCCGGTGGTAAAAAATTTCAAGCCAGAACAGCCAGAACAGTCAGAAAAGCCAGACAAATGTCCGGAACATTCCAGACTATTGTGGTTACCTTTGTTATTCGTCCTGACCACGCCCGCATATGCTGCTGATCCCTGGCAAAATTCAAACCGTAGAATTTTCCAGTTTAATGACTTCTTTGACAGTCTGTTGGTGCGGCCGATCGCGGTGATTTACTCAACTGCTTTACCCAGACCAGTACGACAGGGAATCGGCAATTTCTTCAGCAACATCGATGATATCAATGTGTTCGTCAATGACCTGCTGCAGTTCAAGTTAGATGATGCGCTGACTGATTCTGGTCGCTTTCTGATCAACAGTACCATAGGCCTGGCTGGTGTTATGGACGTGGCATCGTCATTTGGAATGTACAAAAATGAGGAGGATTTTGGGCAAACACTCGGATTCTGGAATGTGCCCGCGGGACCTTATGTCGTACTGCCAGGATTGGGACCCAGCAGTGTACGGGATGCAATGGGGTTGGTGCTCGATACCCTGTTCAATCCGATTCAGTATCGGGACGAATACCCGTTGCGCACAAGTTTACTGCTGATTGAGGAAATAGACGCGCGTGCATCGGTACTTGCCCTCGATGAACTTATCAGCGGTGACAAATACCTGTTTTTGCGGGAAGCCTATCTGGAACGCCGGGACTATCTGGTTGCAGACGGCATCGTAGAGAATGAGTTCGGGGCATTTTAGTCGTTAGCGCCGGGGCGAATCCGCAGCTTGGTCCGGATAAAATCACTGTGTGAAACATGAATCAATTCGGCCACTTTTCGTATCAGATGGTCCTCGTATTTGTTCAGTACTTCATCTGCAAAAGCAATACGCCACATGTTTTCAATTAACAGCACCTTTTCATCATACGAATAAAGGTCATTGATCAAGCGGGTAAATTGATACAGTGATGTGGCCTGGCTTGCTTCATCCCTGGCAAGTGAATCCAGTTCTGTAAGCGACGCTTCGCTGAGGGCAAAGGTGGTTTTTAATACTTTCAGGAACTCACTGAACTCCCGGGCGTCCAGTTGGTTGTCAGTATGCATCAATTCAACCATCAAGGCGGCTGCGGCCAGTCTGCGTCGCGCATCAGGATTTGATGCAGTTTTCCGGTCCGTACCAGGGTCCAGATTGGAAATGAAAAACTGCCTGATTTTGACCAGCATTAGATGTTCCTGTCTATGACTTGCATTCGGTTCAGCCCAGGTGTGCCATGGCGTCAAGCAACACTTCTGTACCTGAACCCTTGCGATGGGCATGATCACTGAGGTGTTGCCGGAATCTTCGCCCACCGGACTCACCGCGAAACAGTCCCAGAACGTGCCGGCTCATATGCTGCAGTGGCGTTCCGGAAGATATTTCACTTTCGATGTAGGGCAGGTATTCCAGTAAAACGTCTGTACGCGTTTTACTGCCGGGGTCGGCACCAAAAAATTCAGTGTCAATGCGACTGAGAAAATAAGGGTTTTGGTAGGCTTCGCGTCCCACCATAACACCATCGACTTCCTGCAAGACATTCCTTGCGGTAGACAAATCTGAAATGCCACCGTTAAGAATTATCTGAAATTGCGGAAAATGCATTTTCATTCGAAATACCCGCTCATAGTTAAGCGGAGGAATTTCGCGGTTCTCCCGGGGACTCAATCCCTTCAACAAGGCAATCCGCGCATGAATGATGAAGGTATTGCATCCGGCCGAACCGACCTGAGAGAGAAAATTACCCAGCTGTTCGTCGCTGTCCATTTCATCAATTCCAATCCTGCACTTGACTGAAACCGGAACAGAGACATGATCGACTATGGCGGCAACACATTGTTTCACGAGCTCTGGCTCTGCCATCAGACAGGCACCAAAACGCCCGGTCTGAACCTTGTAGCTGGGACACCCCACATTCAGGTTGATTTCCTGGTAACCGGTTCGTTCGGCCATGGCAGCCGCCTGAGCCAGCTCAAACGGGTCACTGCCGCCCAGCTGAACGGCCAGCGGATATTCATCGGTTCGATGTTTAAGCAGATGCTCTGCCTTACCCTTGACCAGTGCCGCACTGGTGATCATTTCTGTATAGAGCAAGGCATGTTTGGTTAAAAGGCGCAAAAAA
>JBBDXV010000383.1:0-2250 GCA_040902165.1 Pseudohongiellaceae bacterium | reverse complement strand
CTGAAACCGGCAAAGCCTGGTTGCAGATTCATTTCTGTGTCTTCCTGTGGGGTTTCACCGCCATCCTGGGCAAACTCATCACCTTGCCGGCACTGCCGCTGGTGTTATGGCGCATGTTGATGGTCGCGGCCCTGCTGTGGCTAATGCCTCGTGTCTGGCGCGGTATCTACAAGCTGTCCCGGCGTTACTGCCTGGCGTTCTGCGGTGTCGGTCTGCTGGTAGCCTTGCACTGGCTTACTTTCTACAGCTCTATCAAGCTTGCCAATGCCTCAGTGGCCGCCACCTGCATGGCCATGCTGCCGATGTTCTCCTGTGTGATAGAACCGCTGGTGACAGGACGCAGATTCATTCCGCGGGAATTATTGCTGGCGATCCTGATCTTGCCGGGGATCGCGCTGGTGGTGGGCGGCACGCCGGACGAAATGAATCTGGGGATCGTCGTTGGTGCCTTTTCCGCATTGATCGCCGCAACATTTGGCGCCTATAACAAGCG
Organism: Pseudohongiellaceae bacterium; assembly: GCA_040902165.1. Taxonomy (GTDB): domain Bacteria; phylum Pseudomonadota; class Gammaproteobacteria; order Pseudomonadales; family Pseudohongiellaceae; genus NORP240. Next base: position 1,757 of record JBBDXV010000383.1, on the reverse strand, counting down.
ACTTGTGCACCGCACTGACTCCCTGACGGCGACTGCCCTGGAGATGAGCGGCGGCGGGTTATTCGTGCTGTTGATTGCGATCCTGTACTGGATGCTTGGCAGCGGTGGCGCGGCAGATGCTGCGTTTCTCCCTCTACCTGAAGATACATTCGCAGTGCCCGATCTCACCAACCTTGTCTGGATCGCTACCCTGGCGGTAGCCTGTACTCTGGTGCCGTTTGCACTATCCTTCAAGGCTCTGCGGCATTTGTCCGCCTATGCCACTGCACTGGCAGTCAATATGGAGCCCATCTACGCGATCATTCTCGCGATGTTTCTGTTGGGCGAGCAACGCGAGCTGGGAGCCACTTTTTATCTGGGTGCCGCCATCATTCTGCTGGTGGTGTTTGTATACCCGTTCGTGTCGAAGCCGCGCGTGACCCCGGTGCCTACCTGAATAAACAGGGTCAGAGTAAAAATACAGTAGTCTGTGTGTGCCAGCAAACAGATGGCCGTGCAATTCCCCGATATAGTCTTCCCAATCAGTGAACAACCTGCTAGCGACAGTACCATTCCAGTTGCGCAAGGCAGGCCTTTATTTCATTACAGAAATTATCCGGAGTATTGCATGACCAGGCTTACTAATACCTTAAGACAAACGGCGAGATTCGCCCTGCTGCCACTGATTCTGATGGCCTTGAATCCAGTCAGTGTACAGGCGGCACTATCGCCAAGCTTTTCCGCCGTTGCCAGCGGAACAACTGACAGTCTGTCTCTGTCCATCACAATCAATGTTGCCGACGCCGACCTTGGGAAGACTGGCAATTATTATGTCGGCTTCAATCACGACGCTAACTGGTATTTCAACACACCGACGGGCTGGGTATTTTACAGCAGCGGCACCGTGCCGGTTTACGCGACAACTTCGCTTGTCAGTGGAACTGCCCAGTTAATCAGCAATGAGAACATGTCCGCCTATATCGGAGCGCAACTCTATCTCGGCTACGGCTTGAGTGAAAGTGACATGGTCAACAACAGCAAATACGCGTTGGTCTATACCGTGACGGGAGAATCGGTCACCCTGGGGCCAGCTCCTGTGCTGCTGGGTACTTCGGGTAATTTTGCGATTCTGGCGAAAACCGCTGTGTCCACAGTGCCCGCTTCTGCCATCACAGGCGATGTCGGTGTGAGTCCGGCTGCCACTTCATTCCTGACCGGATTCTCCCTGACTGCCGTAGGGACTACCTCTGCGACGTCGCCCCAAGTTACCGGGAATCTGTATGGTGCCGACATGACAGCACCAACCAGTTCCAACCTGACTACAGCGGTTCTGGACATGCAGAATGCCTATACCGATGCGGCGGGTCGACCCACACCAGACTATCTGAACCTGGGTACCGGCAATATTGGTGGCACGACGCTCCCCGGCGGTTTGTATAACTGGGGTAGCTCGGTGACCATACCAGCCAACGTCGCCATCTCTGGCAGTGCCAATGATGTCTGGATCTTTCAGATTTCCGGTGACCTGACGATCAGCGCGAACCAGCGCATCAACCTCGAAGGTGGTGCACAGGCCAAGAACATCTTCTGGCAGGTTGCCGGCGAAGTACTCATCGGTGCTGGTGCCCACTTTGTAGGCAACATCCTCTCGCAAACGTCGATCACAATGCAGACCGGTGCTTCCCTGCATGGCAGAGCACTGGCCCAGACCATGGTGGCGCTGGACAGTGCCACAGTAACGAAACCTGCTCCCTAAACCGGGTCAGAGTGGAAAAAGG
>JBBDXV010000382.1:0-2261 GCA_040902165.1 Pseudohongiellaceae bacterium | reverse complement strand
GCTCAGCTGAAGACGGGAAGGAACTTACCCTCGTTGATCATCTGATTGAGCTGCGCGATCGAATCATGCGCAGTCTTGTGGCTATTGTCGTTCTGTTTCTTTGCCTGTTCGCATTTTCCAATGACATCTATACCTTCGTCGCCCAACCGCTGATCGATGCGCTGCCGGAAAATTCGACGATGATCGCGATTGATCCGACTTCACCTTTTTTTGCCCCCTTCAAACTGACTTTCTATGTTGCCGTATTGCTGGCAGCACCCTATATCCTTTACCAAATTTGGTCATTCGTTGCACCAGGGCTGTACAAGAATGAAAAGTCAGTGGCAATTCCCATATTCATATCCAGTGTTGTGTTGTTTTATGCTGGTATCGCCTTTGCCAGATATGTCCTGTTTGGACTGGTATTCAGTTTTTTCATTTCAGTCGCGCCGGAAGATGTCGCCGTTGCACCTGATATCAACAGTTTCCTGTCATTTGCCTTGACAATTTTTATGGCGTTCGGAATAGCGTTCGAAGTTCCCGTAGCCGTATTCGTCTTTATCTGGGCAGGACTGGTTGAACCGGATGCGCTGGTCGCAAAACGACCCTATGTCATCGTCGGCTGCTTTGTGGTCGGCATGTTGTTGACACCTCCCGACCCATTCACCCAATCCATGCTGGCCATTCCCATGTGGGCCTTATTTGAGCTGGGGGTACTGGCAGGACGCTGGATAAAAAAGAAAGAGGCAAAGGAAGAATCAACCGTTACCTAGTCTTTCAGAACAAAAGTAACCGGGCCGTCATTCTCCAGTTCAACTTTCATGTCCGCTGCAAAGACCCCGCTTTTGACCCTGGCATATTTTCCCCTGACATTTTCAACCAGCAGCTCGTAAAGCGCTTCAGCCTTTGCCGGTGCCATTGCGGATGAAAAGCCCGGCCGCAGTCCCTGATTGGTGGTTGCCGCAAGGGTAAATTGTGATACCAGCAGAAGCTCCCCATCGACATCCCTGAGTGACACATTCATTCGTCCTTCAGCATCAGGAAACACCCGGTAGGCCAGCACGCGATCCAGGAGTCTCACCGATGACTCTATCGTGTCGTTGGATTCAATGCCGACAAACGCCAGCAAGCCTCTTCCAATCTGCGCATGACAGCGATCCGCAATGGAAACCTTTGCATGATTCACGCGCTGTATGAGTATGATCACGGCTCACGTTATTCCATGCTTTGCAACATGGCTGCCATATCCTGGGTTGACCTGATCAAGGCATCAACGATGCCAGGTTCAAAGGCAGAATGACCGGCCTCGCGGATAATGTACAACTCTGAAGCCGACCAGGCTTCGTGCAGGCTCACTGCGTTATCGAGCGGGCACACCATGTCGTAACGACCATGAACAATCTTTCCCGGAATGTGTTTTATTCTTTCCATGTTTTTCAGAATCTGGTTCTCTTCGATAAATCCGTTATTCAAAAAGAAATGCGCTTCGATACGTCCCAGGGCCAGCGCATTATGTTGCTTGGTGACATTTTTCAGCAGATCACTGCTCGGCCTAAGTGTGGAGCAGTGATTCTCCCAGCTGGCCCAGGATTTCGCCGCCGCCATGGCAGCAAGCTCGTCCGAACCGGTCAATCGCTGGTAATAGGCGTGCACCACATCATCACGCTCTACATCAGGTATGTGATTGATAAATTCCTGCCAGTGATCCGGAAAAATCCGACTGGCACCCAAGCGGTATAACCAGTCCAGATCAACACGGCGACAAAGAAATATCCCCCTCAGTATCATGGCCATAACCCTTTCAGGAAATGCCTGGGCATACAACAAACTCAATGTGGCACCCCAGGAACCGCCAAACAATACCCATTTGTCAATCTTCAGGAATTTGCGAATCTGCTCCATATCCTGGATCAAATTTGCAGTATCGTTCTCCTCCAGTACCGCATGAGGAGTTGAGCGCCCGCAACCACGCTGATCGAAGGTGACTATTCGATAGACTTCAGGATCATAGAATCGCCGCGAAGAATAATTGCAGGCTGCGCCGGGGCCGCCGTGAACATGCAACAGTGGAATACCTGCAGGATTACCGGCTTCATCGATATACAGGTCGTGAAGCTTTGATACCTTCAGATGATGGCGCTGGTAGGGTTTGAGTTCCGGGTAGAGGACTAACATGTCGGTTCCTTTTTCCACCAATGTTAGGCCAAAATCAACCGCTTTGCGAAGATACTTTTGCGTCAGCCCCTGGCGAGACTGCCACGATTCTGGCGCTTGCGCCCACT
>JBBDXV010000381.1:0-2262 GCA_040902165.1 Pseudohongiellaceae bacterium | reverse complement strand
CCCCCAACAAAACCCCACCTCCGACCCCACTGAAACCCCACCTCCGACCCCACTGAAAATTATTTTAGGGGTGAATAGTCAGTCGCGCTCATCATGAAGGTCGTGGCCTGCACCGGGACATTGTACTTCTCGCGCAGCGCCAGCCATTCAGCGTCAGTGCGAAATGCGGTCCACACTTCTTCTCTGTGTGCGCGATCGCGATAGGATAGCATCCACACCAATGTGTTTGGATCATCCAGTCGCTGCCATACGGCGACTATCTCCGCACCAAGTCGCTCAAAAATACCAATCTCGGCTTCGCGAAAGCGCTGATGCAACATGTTGATGCCGCCCTGATTGGCATCGGCTGCGGCGGCTGTATATATACGGATCTCGAAGCAGCGAGAGCCGCCGTCCACGTTGGTGGAAAATTCGGCGACCAACTGCCCGGCAGGACCGCAGGGGGCCGGTGTGTTTTGGGCGAATGCGGTCCCGGCAATCGCAAAGCCTATCGTTGAAATCAGCGCCACGACGATATTTTTCATGCTTATCTCCTGGAGTAATGAAACGAGCTGGTTACTGATGCCGGCAACTCTATCATTACCGATCCCTTTTTCAATACAAGCTTTGCTATACTCGCCCGAGAATAAAAATCCAGGAGTTTGCCATGAACCGCAAAACTGTCAATTCCCGTCCCGTCCGCTTCTTGTCTTTCTTGTTGATTATTTTCCTGCCGCTACTTTTGACAACCGCCAGCGCGCAGACGGTTTCCCGCTTTAATTCCGAGCGACTGGCGCGCATAGACCGGGTGTTACAGGATTATGTCGACAGCGGGCAACTGGCAGGCGCCGTCGCTCTTGTCCTGCACAATGGCGAACCGGTTTACGAACATGCTGTTGGCTGGGCCGACAAGGATGCGCGGCGGCCGATGACCCCGACCAATCTGTTTCGCATTGCATCCCAGACCAAGGCTGTGACCAGTGTGGTAATCCTCTCTCTGATGGAAGAAGGCAAACTCAATCTGAATGATCCGGTGAGTCGCTTCATTCCGGAATGGGCGAACACCACGGTGGCGGAATTAAATGACGGCGTTACGACTATTGTCCCGGCAAGACGACAGATTACTGTGCGCGATCTGCTCACTCATACCGCTGGCATCTCCTATGGCACGCAGCCGCATATTGCCGATCTGTATCGCGAAAAGGCGCTTGGTCCGGCTGCCGGCATGGGTTGGTATACAGCGGACAAGGATGAACCGGTTTGCACTACCATGGAAAGGCTGGCTTCCCTGCCGTTTGTCGCCCAACCCGGTACCGCCTGGGTTTACGGTTATAACACTGATGTGCTGGGCTGTATCGCCGAGCGCGCAGCCGGCGGCGTACTGCTGGATGAACTGATTCGCAGGCGGATTACCGAGCCGCTACAAATGCATGACACGCGGTTTTTTGTACCCACGGCAGAACGTGAACGGCTGGTGACTGTCTATGCCAGTGACAGCGAGGGCATGGCGGTTCGTGCTGCCGACGGTTCACGCGGTCAGGGACATTATGTGGACGGTCCGCGGCGCAATTTTGCCGGCGGTGCAGGCTTGACATCCACGGCGCGGGACTACGGGCGTTTTCTCGAGATGATCCGCAATGACGGCGAGCTCAACGGTGTGCGGATTCTGTCCCCACGCAGTGTCGCATTGATGACCAGCAATCAGGTTGGCACCTTGCACTCCGGCAATGGGCTTGGATTTGGTCTGGGCTTTGAAACTACCGATCGTTATGGCGCGAACGGCATGGATGCAGCGGGTTCCTATGGCTGGGCTGGTGCTTACGGTTCAATTTATAGGGTAGATCCGCAGGCCGGGATCGCCATCATGCTGATGGTCAACCAATTGCCCCTCACCAGTGATATCCGCACCAAATTCCCGACGATGGTTTTCCAGGCGCTGGAATAAATCAGCGCTTCGACTATTTCACCGGTTGGAGGATGGATACCAGCGCCTGGGCATGCTCGGCAGCTTCGATACCTAACAACGTCAGGTAACCCCCGTCTTCCAGGGTGGTGATGTTTTTTTCAAACAGCCGCCTGGCGGCAGCGATGCGTTCTGCAGGAGCCTCATGATGAATCTTGAGGCCTACCTGTGAGCTATGCAGATCAAACAAGGCGAGTAGCTCCAGTTCCTGGAGGAATTCTTTGGTCAGGTGCATGGGGATTCGCTTAATCCGGATGATGTGCTCGGCAGAATAGCACGTTTCAGTGGGGTCGGAGGTGGGTTTCAGTGGGGTCGGAGGT
>JBBDXV010000380.1:0-15858 GCA_040902165.1 Pseudohongiellaceae bacterium | reverse complement strand
GGAACGGCGGCACATAACGGTCCATTACCGGTGCCCAGAAAAATTTCCAGTTATACGGCAGGGTTATCAGCGCAAACAGTCCTATCGTTGCGAGGTCAACTCCTTCAGTCCGCAGCCAGGCAGGTACCAGCTGAAACAGGACAAAATAGGGAAAGCCGGACGACATTCCGGTAAATACGCAGGCCAGCATACGCGGGCTGAAGACCGCCTTTAGCAGGTCTGCTTGAGCGTTCGGTTGTCCCGTCATTGGATGATGAATTCAGTCAAAGGGTTATCGGATCAGTCACGGAAATTGTTGTATTGCAGTGGGATACCAAGATTGCTTTCTCTGAGCAACGCGATAACTTCCTGCAAATCATCACGCTTCTTACCAGTTACCCTGAGCTTGTCACCCTGTATGGCGGTCTGCACTTTGATCTTTGATTCCTTCACGAGTTTCACAATTTTGCGCGCCAGTTCCGCTTCTATACCTTGTTGTACAATCACCTTCATTATCGCCCGCTGTCCGCTAATCTCTACATCTCCTTCCTTCAAACACTGGATGTTGATGCCACGCTTTACCAGCTTGGCCTTGAGAATCTCCAGCATTTGCCTGATTTGAAATTCCACTTCGGCCGCAAGTGTAATTAACGCAGGGTCAGGCGATTCAAACCTGGCATCGGTCCCCTTGAAATCAAAGCGGGTACCGACCTCACGGTTGGACTGGTCAACTGCGTTATCGAGTTCATGTTTATCAACTTCGGAAACTATATCGAACGACGGCATTGCAACCCCCGGTTAACAGAAATCCGTTCAATCCATTATTACTTTTATACCCTGTGGTGTTACAGTCTACCATCGGCAAAAATCTTGTCCTATTCATTAGTTTAGTAAATTGAATACGCGTACTAATCTCATCCTGTTCTTTCTGCTGTTGATAGCATCATTGGGAAGTGTTGTTTTTTCTTTGGCTGTCGGCAGTATCGATATTAATTTCGCCCGCAATGTGCTGGAAATATTTCGGCCCAGCGGCAGTCTCGAATCTCAAATCCTGCACGAACTAAGATTGCCGCGCGCACTTGCTGCATACATAACTGGCGGGCTGCTCGCTCTGTCCGGTGTAATCATGCAGGTTCTGCTGCGTAACCCACTGGCTGATCCCTATATTTTAGGCATTTCCGGCGGTGCTGCCGTGGCGGCTCTCTCCAGTATCATAATCGGAGTCTCCGCAGTCTGGGTGCCGCAGGCGGCATTTGTCGGTGCCATGTTTTCTATAGCTCTGGTATTCGGTATTGCCAATACCGGAGGGCAGCGGACTGTTACGCGTTTGTTGCTGACCGGAGTCGTAATTTCAGCTGGCTGGGGTGCCGTTATCAATATCCTGCTAACCACCAGCTCAAGCAATAATGTACAGAGCATGCTTTTCTGGCTGATGGGGGACTTGAGCCAGAGTAGATTTGCCCTCTGGCAGGCAGTCATTTTATTTCTGGGCCTGGCTACAGGTATCGCATCCGCCAGATCACTTAACGTACTGGCACGGGGCGAACAGACAGCGATCACGCTCGGAGTAAATGCCGGCAAGTTGCGATTACTTCTGTATTTTACTGCATCCTTGCTTACCGCCTGTGCAGTGACAATTGCTGGTACAGTAGGATTTGTAGGCTTGATAACACCGCATCTGCTACGCATGACTGGTGCCAGCGACCATCGCCTGTTGGTCCCGTTTTCCGTAATGTTGGGTGGCAGCTTTCTCGTGGTGGCGGACACTCTGGCCAGAACCATGGCAGCACCACAACAATTACCGGTAGGAGTTATAACGGCTCTCATAGGTGTACCTTTGTTCATTCTGATACTCAGAAACGCTTCCGGTTTAAAAAAGTGAACATTCTTCAGCTTCAATCGGTAGGGATTTCAATCGATGGCAAACGTATTTGCAATCAGCTGGATCTGACGCTTGGTCAGAAGCAGTGCATGGGCATTCTTGGTCGCAATGGGGTCGGAAAAACCACATTGCTTCATAACATAATCAATTTAAGACAACCGGACTCCGGACGTATTTGCATTCAGGATCGACCCACACGCGATTTGTCAGGCAAAGAAAGAGCCAGAATGGCCGGGATGCTGTTCCAGGAGTCAGGTAGTTCCCTGCCCGCAACCGTTCTCGAAACAGTACTGCTGGGCAGACATCCATACGCTGATTCCTTGTTGTGGGATCGACCCGACGATTTGGAATTTGTGTACGAGACGATCAGGCAAGTCGGACTTGTAGGCCTGGAAAACAGGCAGCTTGACACTTTATCCGGTGGTGAAAGACAACGAGTCGCGATAGCAATGTTGTTGACCCAGTCACCGTTACTTTATTTGCTTGACGAACCAAGTAATCACCTGGACATTGATTCCCAGATCAAATTGCTTTCCCTGATAAAGTCCCGCGTCGAGAGTTCCAGTGGCGCCATGTTGATGGCCAGTCATGATATCAATCTGACGCAGCGCTTTTGTGATTCTGTGTTGTTGATGCTGGGAGACGGCAACTTACTGACCGGTGCCTGCATGGATGTCCTGACGCCGGAAAACCTGTCACTTGCCTACGGCTGCAAAATCGGGATGGCCACACATGAAGCAGGAAGAGTCTTCTTTCCACTTTAGCGTTCAATATTGCTTACAAAGTAAACTATAAAGAGAGCAATCTGATATCGCCCAACAGTTTCACCAGGTAGGAGGAGAACATGCCGCCATCTACACCATTGACCGCCCGGTGATCATAAGAAAGTGTAAGTGGAAGCATATTACGGGGGACAAATTGACCGTCGTTGAAAACCGGCTTTATTTGCGTTTTTCCCACACCCAGTATTGCAACTTCGGGTGCATTGACAATAGGTATGAATCCAGTACCGCCAATCGCACCAAGGCTGGAGATGGAAAAACAGGCTCCTTGCATCTCTTCTCTGGACAAGCGGCGTTGTTTGGCTTTTTCTGACAAGTCCGATAATTCCGCAGCCAGTTGCCAGACTGATTTTTGATCTATATTCCTTATTACCGGAACCACCAGACCGGCGTCAGTTGCGACCGCCACGCCGATATGAAAATATTTTTTCTGAAACAGAAACTCACCCGAGGAATGCAGTGAAACATTAAATTGCGGATACTCCTGTAAAGCTTTGCAACATGCCTTCAAAAGAAATGGCATAAAAGTGAGCTTCAAACCTTTACGCTGTGCCTCCGATTTCTGTTCCTCTCGAAATGACTCGAGCTCGGTAACATCAGCCTCATTGAATTGCGCCACATGCGGAACGTTTACCCAGTTTCGATGCATATTTACGGCGGTTACCCTGTGCAACTTTGACACAGCAACTTTTTCAACCGCACCGAACAGACTGAAATCGAGGTCAGGAACCGTCGGCAAACCCTGACTGTTTGCTGCAGAACCGCTCAGTCTGGTTTTGACAAAAGTGTGAATATCCTCTTTTAGAATTCTTCCCTTGGCACCGGAGCCGTTGACCAGACTCAGCTCGACTCCAAACTCTCGGGCCAACTTGCGAACCGCAGGGCCGGCATAAACCGTAGCTTTGGAAGTACTTTGACCTGAATCCTGATTTGCGGTTGCGGTCATCGGTTGCGACCTGTCGGGAGCTGTAGCAGTACTTGATATTTCCGCTGTCTCTTTGATTGCCGATGCCTTCGTAACCGGCTTGACCGATGCCGGCGCCTCACTGGAAATCAGCTGCAAAATTGCCGCGCCGGTTCGCACTTTGTCGCCCACTTTGAGATGTACTTGTTTAACTTGTCCTGTCAGGGGAGAGGGCACATCCATTGCGGCCTTGTCTGACTCCAGCGTAATGAGTGGATCGTCCTTGCTGACATCGTCACCGGCCGACACGTGCACTTCGATGACTTCCACATCGGCCTCGCTGCCGAGATCCGGTATATTTACAGTTTTGGTTTGTTTACTGTTTGCCGGCGCAACCGGGGTGGTCCTGGCAACTGACTGCATTTCCGGTACCGATTCCGGCTTTGGTTTCTGCGCTTTTCCCGCCGCTTTGGTTGCAACTGGCGGCGCATCATCTTTATCAGTTTTTACTGGTGTCTTAATCGGAATTTCTTCAGTTTCCAGGGTCAGTATTTCACTGCCGGTCTTGACCTGATCACCCAGATTGATGGCGATGCTTTTCACGGTACCTGCCATAGGCGCAGGAATCTCCATGGCCGCCTTGTCACTTTCCAAAACAATCAGGGAATCATTCTCCTTAACTGCCTGGCCCACTGAAACCAGCAACTCAATTACCTCCACCTCTCCGGCATCACCGAGATCGGGTACTTTAATGACTTCAATGGTCACCTGATACTACTCCTTAGGGCTTTGCTTCACTTAAGATCGGCCAGAAACCGGTGCTTACTGGGCCAGCGGATCCGGCTTTTCTGAAGTAATGCCGTGTTCATTCATAAATTCACTTATCGTGCCGGCATCAATAATCTTGTGCGCTTTAAGTTCGGTAAGTGCGGCAAGCACGATGAACTTACGGTCTACTTCAAAAAAGTGCCGCAATTGTTCGCGGCTGTCACTGCGTCCGAACCCGTCAGTGCCCAACACGGTGTAAGTGTCCGGCACAAACTCCCGAACCTGATCCGCATAAAGCTTTATATAGTCGGTCGCAGCAACGACCGGACCTTTACGGGCACCCAATGCCTCTGTGATATAGGCGACTTTTTCTTTTTTGCGCTTAGGTTGCAGCATGTTTTCCCGTCTGGCCGACATAGCATCTTTGCGCAATTCATTGAAACTGGTGACGCTCCAAACATCAACCTGAACCTTGAATTTCTCTCGAAGTATTTTTGCCGCTTCCCGAACTTCCCGTAAGATGGTACCCGAACCCAGCAACCGCATCCGGATTTCTGAAGCCGGCTTTCCGGATAACTTGTATTCCTTGTCATCTCCGTTTTCCAACAAATACATGCCCTTGATGATTCCATTTTCTGTACCAGCCGGCATTGCCGGTTGTATATAGTTCTCGTTCATCGTGGTGATGTAATAGAACACGGATTCCTGATCCTGAACCATACGCCGCAGACCATCCTGAATGATTACCGCCATCTCATAAGCATAAGCTGGATCATAGGTAACACAGTTGGGTATGGTCGAAGCCAGAATATGGCTATGTCCGTCCTGGTGCTGTAATCCTTCGCCGTTCAATGTGGTTCGTCCGGCCGTCGCTCCAATCAGAAAACCGCGCGCCTGTGAATCCCCCGCGGCCCAACACAAATCACCGACACGTTGAAAACCAAACATCGAGTAATAAATATAAAATGGAATAAGCGGAAAATTATTTGTGCTATAGGAAGTTGCCGCAGCAAGCCAGGTCGAAAACGCCCCGGCTTCCGAGATGCCCTCTTCCAGCATTTGACCCTGCTTGTCTTCCCGGTAGTAGGCTACCTGGTTGGAATCTGCGGGATCATAAAGCTGGCCGACGGACGAATAGATACCCATTTGGCGAAACATGCCTTCCATTCCAAACGTTCGCGCCTCATCGGGAACTATCGGCACGACCCGCTCGCCTATTTCCTTGTCTTTACACAGATTGGAAAGCATTCGGACAAAGGCCATGGTTGTTGAAAGCTCTCTGTCTCCACTGCTCTTTATATGTGTTTCAAACATTTTTGCATCGGGGACCTTCAAACTTTGGCTGGATGTTCTGCGCTGAGGAACCGGGCCACCGAGGGATTCTCGCTGCTTACGCATATAGCGTAACTCCAGACTGTCATCCAAAGGTCGGTAATACGGTACTTGTTCCAGCTTGTCATCAGTAATTGGAATCCCGAATCTGTCCCGAAATCGTTTGAGGCTGTCTATATCGAGCTTTTTGACTGAATGCGTTGCATTCTGTGCTTCGGCCGAACCGAATGCATAACCCTTGACCGTTTTGGCAAGGATTACCGTAGGTTTGCCGTTTGGTTTCACCGCTTTGGCATAAGCCGCATACACCTTGTACGGATCATGACCGCCGCGATTCAATGCCATAATGTCGGCGTCGGATAAATGTTCAACCATCTTCAACAATTCGGGACTTTTCCCGAAGAAGTGCTGTCTCGTGTAGTCTCCACCGCGGGAAACATAGTTCTGGTATTCCCCATCCACGACTTCATCCATTCGAGCTTGTAACAAACCGTCCTTGTCCGCCTGCAACAACTGGTCCCAGTGGCGACCCCATACAACCTTGATCACGTTCCAACCTGCACCCCTGAAGCTGCCTTCAAGTTCCTGAATAATTTTGCCATTCCCGCGAACTGGACCGTCCAATCTCTGCAAGTTGCAATTGATAACAAAAATCAGGTTATCAAGCTTTTCTCGCCCTGCCTTGCCGATCGCGCCCAGAGTTTCAGGTTCATCTGTCTCACCATCTCCCAAAAATGCCCACACCTTGCGATCACCGGCCTCAAGCAGTCCTCGATTACTGAGATACTTCATCAAATGCGCCTGATAAATCGCCTGAATCGGGCCTAGCCCCATGGAGACTGTTGGAAATTGCCAGTACTCCGGCATCAGCCACGGATGCGGGTATGACGAGAGTCCTTTTCCATCAACTTCTTCCCGAAACTTGTCAAGTTGCTTCTCGGTAATGCGGCCTTCCAGATAAGAACGGGCATAGACACCCGGTGAGGAATGACCCTGGAAATAAATCAAATCACCCTCCCGCTCGTCATTCGCACCGTGAAAGAAGTAATTGAATCCAACGTCATAGAGTGTAGCTATGGAAGAGAACGTGGAAATGTGACCACCGATATTTGGATTACGAAGATTGGCCCGCATAACCATGGCAAGTGCGTTCCAACGGATTATTCCGCGGATCTGCCGTTCCATGAACATATCTCCAGGCATTCGTTCTTCGTTACGCGGAATAATTGTATTGCGATAGGGAGTATTGACTGTGGAAGAAAGTGCCTGTTGGCCCGAGCGAGACGCGCGTTCGGCCAGTTGACCAAGCAGATATCCGGCTCGATCGATTCCTTCGTTATTGATGACTGAATCCAGTGCCTCCAACCATTCTTTGGTTTCAAGAGGATTACTGTCCTGGCTCTGTTGACTCATGGGAGACTCTCTTTCTTTCCTGATTACGTTGCGAATATCGGCGGTATTTGTAATTAAATTACAGAATGGCGCAATTTTAATGCACTATCCCAATCTTTCCTATTCCAATTTGGAGGATTATGTAGTTTAACTACAGTTAAAATCTGGGCTGGTGCGTTTCGTTATAAGGACTATTTCCGTTTTATTACAAATGCTTAATACTCTTCCTGCTGTCGACATTCGCCATTTGGAAGGTACATTTTGGAGAAAATGCGCGTAGTTTGGGAGAAGCAAACTACAAACATCAGTTATTGGATCGGAATCCGGAGCCGGCCACGCTGACGGTTGCAAACACTTTCAGACCCCCAGGCCAAACACTGCCGCCACTGCCAGAAAACAAAGCCAGATGATCTGACTGCGCTCCAGCAAAGCCTGGAGTGCATCAATTTCCAGCGCTGCCAGGTCACGAAAGGCTTCAGGTTTTTCCGCGCCGCCAGCTTGTACCGCACCCAGAATCGATTGACCGGTATTAAGCCCCAGGGCTGCAGTTGCAAGTTCGTGAACCGCTTCATCGGTTGGGCGCTGATTGCTGAAAAACATTGTTCTGTATTTTCCAAAACAGCTCTCAAAGTCGCCAACCAGACAGAATGTCAATCCAAGCAACCTTAACGGCAACCATTCCAGTATCAGTAGCAACAAATTGTTTACCTGCTCTGAAGTCTGATTTGCATTCTCATTTTTGCCATCCCGGTACTGATAACAAATATAGACGAAAACCACTGAAATCGGTCCGGCCACTACATACCAAAAAATCATGACAAACATTCTTTCAAAACAACGATAAGTGTAAAGCCGTTCAAAATTCAGATGCAGCGTCCTTGGATCTGTTGTCGAATGCAAATCCTGCCCTGACAAATGCTCGTTGAGATACAGGAAACAGGCCTCGAAATCCCCTTCGCGCCAGCGGTCAAGATAGTTTTGCGCCAGCATTCCCGGGTGAGTACGATCAATCGCGAAAAGCAGCACCATTATGTGGATGCCGATGGTCAAAAGGTCAAAGACAAGACCGTCAACCAGCCAAAGTACAATGCCAAGGAATATCAACGGCACTAAAAAGACCAGCACCATAGTCGCCAGCCACCCGTTATCGTAGCGGTCTACCAGCCCGGCAGACCGATTCTCCAACCAATTGCGCAAATTGAAAAACCAGCTGTCATCAAACCGGTCAAGATCATGCTTCCAGAAATAGTTGGCAGTGATACATATTAAAACAACGAGAAATTTCATTCGTAGTGTTCTTCCAGTTGTGGTTGAAGCAGTCCTTGACGCAATCGACGCCAGTCAAAAAACGGACCTGGATCAGTTTTTCGGCCTGGGGCGATATCACAATGTCCAACGATCCGGTCGATTGAGATCATCGGATATTCTCGCATTAACAACCTGCTGACAATATCAAGGTTCAGGTACTGGTTGTCAGTAAACTCCTGAAAATCAGTCCCCTCCAACTCTATTCCAATTGAAAAATCGTTACAATTTTCCCGGTCATGAAAGCTGGAATTTCCGGCATGCCATGCTTTCCTGTTGAACGGTACGAATTGGGTAAGTCGACCTAGCCGATCTATCAAAAGATGCGCTGATACACGCAGTTTCGCAAGTTCCTGGAAACTGGAGTGCCTTTTTGCATCCAGCCGATTGCAAAACAATTGATCGATACAACCTGTCCCATATTCACCGGGAGGTAGCGAAATATTGTGAATAACCAACAGATCGACCGGAAAATCAGCCGACCGGTCACTTTGATTGGGAGACTCGATACGGTCTACGGGTTCCAGCCAGTTGTTGCGGATTTGAAAGCTTTCTGAAGTGTCTGACAAGCCGGGTCCCCGCCGATATTTCCTTGGGGTCCAAGTCTATCACAACCGGAATCTTTGATTACTCGTCAGCTTACTGGATTGTTATACCGAATCCTGAGCCTGACAGCGTTTCGAGAATACCAACTTCATTGGGACAGGAACCGATATAGGCTTCCGGGGTCTGCAACTCACCAGCTCGCATCGAAATTGCCAAACCAATTCGACTGCGCGTTAGTAGCAGGCGGCCATGTCGGTTGTTCAAGGCATAGCTATTTTCAACAGTTCGAGATTTCTGCAGAACACAGACCTGCTCCTGTTGACCGGATCGATAGATGAGTGCCGTACCGTTGGGCAGCGAATCGACAACTTTCAGATGGTGTGCAATGGTATCGGCTTCCGATATCTGCTCATCGCCATCAGCAGCACGACCTTTATCGCTTAACAAGGTAACGATTTCATTCAAATCCTGATCATTAATGATTTTCTTGCCTGCATCACTGATCGCTGCATCAACCGGCTCGACAATTTCGGCATCCAGCCCTGTTTTCCGGTGATTTGTATTACCTATTATGTTTTTGCAATCCAGAAAGACGGGTTCAAGCTTCAACAAAAGATGCTTCTCGAAGAGTTTGAACAGAATCAATTTAACATCCATCGGCAACTCGAACAGGGTGTGAGCAGATTCGAATGCAGATATGACATTCCTTACGAGGAAATCCTCCTGAATTGATATTGCGCCACGGTAATACGTGGATGTATTAAAAAAATGCGCCAATTGCTTTATCTGGGGGAAGTAGAGCCTCAATGCCTTGCGCCGCATGGATGTCAATGCAAGCTCCAGTTCAGTCTGCTCCGGGACAATTTTTTTTGTTCCGACAGCCGTTGCGTTTTCTGTATTGCGGACATCTGTATTCAATTCAGGTCCGTCAGTCAGAAAATTCACTTCAAAACCGGCCAGGAAAAAATCTTCAAACTTTTGCCGGTTGCTGCGAATCTCACGCATCGCCTGCAAGTAGTTGGCGATTTCACCAAATTGTCCTTTCTGCCCGGCAGTAAAAATGAAATCATCTACCTCATCAAACAGGTCACTACACAAGTGCTGAATCCGTTCTCTTGTGCATTGACCAAGTGACCAGCGAAGCTGATCAGCCGCATACGACAGCTCAGGGGCAGCCTCATCGCCGGAGAGGTTTTGTGTCTTTTTTAACATTAATTCATTGCTCCAAATCTACACACTCCTTATATCACCAGCGGGACCTTATATTTATTGATCTGGTTCACACCCTCGAAAGCCATGACAAGAGCCTTGACGAAAGCCATGAGACTGCCGTTTTTTGCCAGGTGTCAGTAAGGTAGAATCAGCCCTTCAATTGTTTTCAGGAACCTTCCCCCAATGGCGCCGATACACCCGCCTGCAGAATCAGAAGTTGTCGAGATCGTAGGCCTGGCTTTAAAGGAAGATATTGGCGACGGCGATATCACGGCTTTGCTTATTCCTGAAACCACTACGGCTGTGGCCAACCTGGTAGCGCGCCAGGATGCGATTATTTGCGGAATTCCATGGGCCAATGAGGTTCTTCGTCAGGTCGACAGGAACGCTGAAATCATCTGGCATACCATCGATGGTGCATCGGTATCTACCGATCAGCATCTGGCGCAATTGAAAGGCAATGCCCGCTCCCTGCTGACCGCTGAACGCTGCATGCTGAATTTTCTTCAAACCCTGTCTGGAACTGCAACTCTGAGTCGCCATTATGCCGAGATGGTGTCACATACGAGCGTGACGCTGCTGGATACCCGCAAGACCCTTCCCGGATTGCGCGGTGCACAAAAATATGCAGTTCGCGTCGGCGGCTGCAGCAACCACCGTATGGGCTTGTACGATGCGTATCTGATCAAGGAAAACCATATCAGGGCCAGCGGCTCTATACACAATGCTATAGCGACCGCAAAACAACTGAAACCCGAAGCCATCGTCGAGGTGGAAATTGAACGCCTTGATCAACTTGAGGAGGCACTCGACTGTGGCGTGGATATAGTGATGCTGGATAACTTCACATTGGCGGACCTGCAGATAGCAGTGCGTTTGAACCGAAAACGCGCCAAGTTGGAGGCTTCGGGCGGGATCACCTGCCAGAATCTTGTTGTGATCGCTGAATCCGGTGTGGACTATATCTCTCTCGGCGCCCTGACCAAGGACTGCAAGTCAGTGGATTTATCGCTGTTGTTTACTTAGAGTAAGGTGAAGTTGTATTTGCCCTGTATCGGAGGATTTATGCTCAAACTCAGGCACCTCACGATCCTGATTGGATCCTGTACTATTTTCACGCTACCCGAGGTGTCTGGTCATCCAGGCGGCCTTGATCAAAACGGTGGCCATTATATGGGGGCGTCATACCACTGCCACCTTACAGGATGTGAAATGCCCGACACATTTGATCGCTATGGCCGGGACAGTTTCTTTACCGATTATGAAGACCGGGAAAAGTTTTTTAATCCCGAAGACTGGGACTTTGAACAGGATTGGGATGGGGATTGCCAAACTACCAGACAGGAAATGCTGATTCTGACCAGTCGCGAAGAGGTAACCTATACCAATCCGAGAAATTGCGCTGTACGAACGGGTAGCTGGGTTGATGAGTACACCGGTGAAACTTTTACCGTGGCAACCCAGATCGATCTGGATCATGTCGTTCCGCCGCTTTACGCACAGGTGCATGGCGGTGACCGCTGGCCACCGGACAAGAAATTGGCATTCGCCAACGATCCGATTAATCTCATGCTGGTGGAAAGACGGGAGATTCGGCGCAAAAACAGCCGGGGACCCGATCGTTATTTACCGCGCGAAGAATTTCAATGCCAATACGCCCGACTGTGGGGTGTAATCGCGGAAAAATACGATCTGATCTTGGAGACCCGAGACCGAAACCAGCTAAGCCGAATTCTACGCGAGTGCCCTGACCAAGGAGACGGTGCCAGTCAGGACTCGCAAAACTGATCGCGAATCCTGCCTGGTTCAACGGAATATCAGGGGGAGACGATGTTGATCTGGTCCATACCATGGTCAGGATCAAGCATGACTTCACCGGCGGGAAAGCCGTTTTCGGAAAGTATATACGCCAGTACATTGGTGTATTCTTCGAACAGCATGGAACCGGGATTATCGGCGGGCATCGTGCCCATAATAGCTTCCCAAAGATATAACAGTGGCTGGCGGTTCCAGGATTTCAGCGTATTTTCATAAAATTTCATGTCGTGGCAATTCTTGCAGCTACGGTCATAAACTGCCTGGCCAGCGTTTGCCTGCTCAGTGGTAAACACACCATCGTGCAAAGTTTTGGGTTGTGCTGATGCCTGTGGCGCCACTAATAAACAGCCTACCAACAATATACTGCCGACCAAAACGCACAATCCTGTGAACATCTTTACCGGGCTTTTCATTCAGCACTCCTCAACTTGCTATCGGTTCACTATCCTGCGGCGCAGTTTCTACCTTGCTTCGAAATTGCTGATTAGACAATTCCCGTAAATTCTCGCTCCGCCCATCAGGCGGGGTTCGAAACCGGCGTAACCATAAACCACCTATAAACCATTATCAAGCAGACTCGAATGGCTGTTTAATTTCGTTACATTCATCGGACCAACCTGATAATGATTTAAATCCGAACGGGTACAATCTAGCCCCGTGGGGATTAACCACTGCTTAATGCCCCGCTACTGAAAGACGCCGCTAATCTCTTTCTTTATACATCAAGGCGGTAATCTGCTCAGAAACAAGACCTATCAGGAATACCAGCACCGACGTCATGAATAAAACCGCACTCATGTTGGTAAACCGACCCTCGGTTACAAAAGTATAGAAATAGTAGCAAACCCCAATCAGGAAAAAAGTACCGGATACCGGAAGGAATATTTTCAGCGGTGAATACAGGGTGCCGACTTTGAATATGATCAACAAAAATCGCACGCCGTCTTTTACCAGACTAATGTGGCTTGACCCCAGGCGTAATTCCGTCTGTACCGGTACATAAGCGACCGAATAACCGGCACGAAAAAATGCCATCGTACAGGTGGTTGGATAGGAAAACCCGTTGGGCAGCAAATAGAGAAACTCACGAAACCGGTTTGCCCTAACTGCCCGGAACCCCGACGTAAGATCCTGAATTTTTTGCCCGGTCATCCATGAAGCGAGCGTATTATAGATTCCATTCGCAAATGCCCTGTAGGTGTCAGCCTGTCCATCCCGACCTCTCGCCCCTACGACCATGTCATAGCCTTTGCCGAGTTCTTCCAGCAAGCGGGCAATGTCTTCCGGTTTGTGCTGACCATCGCCGTCGAGAAATACCAGAATGTCGCCTGTAGCCGCCCTGGTGCCCGCTTTAATCGCCGCTCCATTTCCCTTTCGATAAGGGCTGTTGACAAGTTTTACCTTGTGAAGCTGACAAATTTCCGCCGTGTTATCAGTGGATCCGTCATTCACAACAATGATTTCGGCAGCGAGATCACATTCCAGGATGCGCGGAAGCAAACGTTTCAGGTTGTCTGCTTCGTTCCTTGCCGGAATGATGATGGAGATTTGCGAGGATAATTTTTCCGATCCCATTTTATTGATTCTGATCGCTGGTTGCTGTTTGTGTCAAGCGTACTACGTCCTCGTATAGCCGGTCTATTTCGGGCTGGTCGGAAGGCTGAAAAACCGGCCTGGCAGAGTCAGCCACTCGCGCTCTCTCAAGAAAGACCAGACTGTCCTGGTAATTTCCGGCCGAAGCGGCAAGTACAGCCTGCCGCATCGGAAATTGAGCCAGCGGGCGTATTTCGAAAGCCCTTCGTAGCTGTATCAGGGCGCCGTCCAGATTACCTTGCAACACATACATTTCGGAAAACAGCCTGTGCAGGTTTGAACGGCGCAGATCGGACTGGGGCAGCTCAACAATTCTCTCAAACAAAGTTTCCAGAGTTTCGAGCGTCGGGATTGGACAGGAACGATTCCTTACCAGCTCCAGCATTCGTTGCAGGTGTATATTAAGATTGCCCACATAGTTTACCAACAACTCACTGGCATTGATTTCCTCGATGCTAATCAGCGATGGCTGACCGGTCTCACAATTAATATTCCATAAATAGAGCATTATGCTCAATTCATCGGAGTGGACCTGATGGGCTTGCAACAGACTGGCGATGGCTTTGTCCGGTTCACCATTTGCCCTATAAAAGTCAGCTGCGCTTGTCTGCGCCCTGATCGAATCGGGGTGATTCGCTGACCAGTGGGAAAACAAATCACTGGTATTACCCCACAACAGCGTTTGTTGCAAGGTGAGCCCTGCGAATAAAACAATCACTGCTGTAGCCAGTATCTGACCACCGTATCGCAGTCTCCTGGCGTATCCGGATTGCGTTCCGGTCCAGCCATACCAGGTGACAGCAAATATTGGTCCGAGCATGGCCATATAGTTTCTGTGTTCAAAATAGAGTTCAAGCGGTAGCAGGGTTGACTCCATCAGGTGCATGCCGAAGAACCAGAATACCGCGAACGAAAACACAGCATGCTGGCGCCTTGATCTGAAAGCCAGAATCAATACAGCAAGAATTGAAATCAAACTGATAATGGTAGAAAAAGGTGAAAACAGGCTCGTCGATATCGGTAAGTCATCGTGGAACAATCCGAAATCAGCGGCAAACGGCAGCAATATCCCGCCAAGATAAATAATCAATATGCGTGATTGTGTCAGCAGGCGTTCCCAGGGCCCGAACGGTCGATAGGCATAATCATCGAATCCTGAAGCTATCGAGTATCCCAAATAAACGATAACCAGTGTCAAAGGCAATAACACGCCGATACGGTACCAAACCCGGAACCATGCATTTCTTTGATGAAATTGAAACAAGGTATGTTCAAGCACTACGATCATCAACAGCAGCAACACCCCATTTTCCTTGCTAAGCACGGAAAGCAACGCAAACGGGGCAAGTGCCAGGAACAGATGGAGCGCACCACGCTTGTTGTGCTGATTCAGGTTAATGCGGCCCTTGCAATAAAGTATCAATGATCCCAGCCCGAACAATGTCATCAGTTGCGTCATACGCTGAATTACATAGAGCGCAGTGCTTACGTTCATCGGATGCAATAACCATAACGCGGCACAGACCAGCGCCAAGCCAGCCGCCGGTCGGGAATCTACCTGCCTAAGCCGGAAAAGAATCCAGGCAAGCCAGCTGACCAGCACTCCGCAAAGCAGGTGAATCATTAAATTGGTGTATTTCAGCGCGGCTACTCTGGGCGGCCAGTCCTGCGCATCAATGAGGAAGGAGACCATGGAAACGGGCCGTCCCAGCGGACCTGATTCATTGCCGGTAACAAATCGTCTCAGGCTCTTCCAGTCGTCAACTCCCCCACCCTCACCCAGAGCTTGAAGATTGACCACATCATCAAGCAGCAGTGGACCTGACAATCCGGGCCAATAGATCGCTGTTGTAATCAACAATACGGAAGCCAGACCGGCGCCAAACAACAGGCTGATAAGGAATTCTCGACGCAGGAATGTCAATCGTTGCAGGTCCGTAAGAGTCTCGAATGTAAGTGGATTTGACGGCAGGGGATGATAACACCTGGCTCAGGAACTGACCGCCTGCTGCTAAGAATGCCAGGCCAGATTCTTGAAAGACTGGCTCTCAATAGACGCGACTAATCTCAATGCGACAGCTTATGACAAATTTTGTCAGTCCCTGCCTCAACAAAGACGTCAGCATTTTCCTGCAGGGGATTGCCGCCAAGCCGGATCTATTTACCAGAGGCCCCGGAATTCAAGGCCTGTAGAGGAATTAAGGAAAGTTGGCACGGTTAGTGAATAAAGTTTTGTACCCGTGACTGAATTGCGGCGTTTAACGAGTTGGAAATTGTTGTCAATCAATACTGGAGAAATGAAATGAACAAGCAACAAACTGGTTTTACCCTGATCGAATTAATGA
>JBBDXV010000379.1:0-2295 GCA_040902165.1 Pseudohongiellaceae bacterium | reverse complement strand
GACCTGGCCGAGCACAGATTGATCCTGAAAGAAAAAAGCTGGGATCGTGACAAGCCACTGATTATTTTCGACGAATTGCACAAAATGCCAAAATGGAAAAGCTGGCTCAAAGGCATTTACGACGTTGAAGGCATACCTCCTGCGCTCCTGGCTACCGGTAGCGCACGCTTGTCTGCCTTTCGCAAAACTGGAGACTCGCTCGCCGGCCGCCATTTTGAATTCCGCCTGCATCCTCTGGACTTAAAAGAAGTGCTGGCATTCACCGAGCTGGACCGCAAGGAAATATTCCAAAGATTGATGTTGACAGGCGGTTTTCCTGAGCCTTTTCTCAAAGGCAGCAAAGCCTGGTATACGCGTTGGCGACGTACGCATATTGACGTGATCTTGCGCGAAGATTTAATAACCCTCACCGCCGTGCGCGATATTCAGGCCATCGAAACACTCATAGAGCTGCTGCGCAGCCGCGTAGGTAGTCCGGTTTCAGCGGCAGCCCTCGCGCAGGATTTGCAGAAGAGCCCGGCCACAGTTCAAAACTGGTTGAAGCTGCTGGAAGATCTCTACGTCATCTTCAGCATTACACCCTACCACCGCAACATCTCGCGAACACTGCTGAAGGCTCCCAAGTACTATTTTTACGACACCGCCATGGTGCAGGGCGATGCCGGCCTGGTGCTGGAAAATCTGGTGGCCTGTGCTTTGCTCAAGGAACTACACCGCCGCTGCGATGTGGAAGGCGAAGAGCTCGGCCTGCATTATTTGCGCAACAAGGATGGCTTTGAAATCGACTTCGCCATTACCCGTCGCAAACAGCCCATCATGCTCATCGAAGTAAAGTGGCAGGACGACAGGCTCTCACCCAACTTCAAAAAACTACAGCCGAACCTGTCTAAGATTTGTGTGCAAGTGGTTGGTGAATTAAAACGGAAGAAGACCTTCCCTGGCGGTGAGCGCATGGTTGCAGCGCAAGACTTCCTGGCGGAGCTGCCGCTGCCATGACATGCCCCCGAGAGCATTGAAGATGAAGATGTAGATGTAGACGCCCCACCTTTTAATAGTCGAATGCCAGCCCACTCTCAAGGGCCTGGTAAATCAGCTGAAAAAACTGCAAAAGCAATTCCCCGGGGAAAACAGATCAAGACCGATCTGAGGCGGTGCCCTGCCGGATGGAAGTTCAGCCCGGTGATCTGCCCTTCTTGCGAGCACTTACCGGAGCAGTCGCTTTTCCTGCTGTGGCGTTCTTCGCAGGCGTCTTGCGTTTCTTTACTGATACTGCTGCGACAGTTACTTCCGTGGTGGCGATCTCGATGCCGAACACATCCGCCAGTGCGGATTCTTCGAGCACCCTTGATTTCGCGGGCGCTTTATTCGACTTGACGGGGAGTTCGGTCGCCCGGGTTACCAGCTCGGCCGCATCGACCCGGCGCAGCGTGAATAGCAGTTCCGGTCGCTCGTCCAGCCGCGCGCCTGCGCCATAGAGAACGGCGGCAACATGCTTGCACATCGTGGCCCAGTCGGGACAGGAGCAATCGAACCGTATCTCATTTGGGGAAGGAAACAGCCCGGTCTTGGGCGCACACAGGCTCGTCATGACAGCGTGCGAAAATTTCCCCTGCAGCAGTTCCACCAGCGAGGCGATCGTACCGGTGCACTCCTTGACCAGCGCCTTCCACTTTGCTTTCGAAACAGCGGTGATGCCGATCTCAACCCGGTACAGACTCGATCCCATAACCTGCGCCAGTATCTTGCCCGGTTCGATCTTGAGATCGATGACTGAACCGTTGCGTACGTAGGTTCTCCCGCGCGGCAGACGATTTTCGTAATCGCTGTAGGCTTCCAGATTGTCGCACCAGGCCCTGCCCCAGAAGGTTTTTGCAATGGCGCCGCGCGAGGTGAGCACGACGGGCAACATTTCTTTACCCGCCTTCTTCGCCTTTTGCACGGCCTTATCCGCTTTCGCCCGCTTCGTTGCGACGGAGACGTACGGCTTCCAGCCGTTAAAACCCCATCTGCCCATGTGTCTCACTCCTGCAAAGCATTGATGTCCAGCCTGACCAGGTCAAGCAGGTCCTTATCGTTCATTCCAGCCAGATCAATCTCACCACCAGAGGCGATGATATCCTCAGCCAGCTTCTGTTTCGAACGGATCAGTTCATCGATGCGCTCCTCTATCGTGCCCCGGCAGACGAACTTGTGCACCAGCACATTGCGATGCTGGCCGATGCGATAGGTGCGGTCGGTAGCCTGGTTCTCTACCGCAGGGTTCCACCAGCGGTCGAAATGGACGACATGTGAGGC
>JBBDXV010000378.1:13577-15957 GCA_040902165.1 Pseudohongiellaceae bacterium | reverse complement strand
TCGCGCCAGGTGTTGTCAATATGCATCAGCGTGTCATTCAGATTACTCTTCGATGCACGGATGATCATGATGTTGGCCTGTGCCGGTCGCAAGGTGTAGACATCTCCGCTGATACCGAAGGTGTTGAAGTCGATAAACTGGAACTTCTGTTTACCTACGGCACCGACAATTGTGTGCTCAACAACAATATCATTCGGTACAGACGGTGGTCCAAGATGCCGGTAGACAGTCTGTCCAATCGCGGCATCAGCATTGGCAAATCCAAAGCCCTGCGCCGCAATATCATCCACTATCAGACCGTAGGGCCCACCTCGGGATACTAGCGTTTCTGTTGGCGGAAGCACGTCGTTGGTCCGGTCTCGGGAGAACATGCGTCCGGCGAGTTGCGGAATATCCAGAGTTTCTGCAAAGTCAAAACCAACATTATGGTTTCCCATTTCAATGGTGGTGGCATTGACATCCGGCTCAATTGACATACTGATTGTGTTCATGCCCATTTCCCAGGGCTGCCGATCAACCTGGGTCACGGACAACACACCCGGATGACTCTTGAGTTGATTCATCAGCAACTCGGTGTCCACGTCAATGGTATCCAGCGGCACGGTGATAACAATCTTGGGATCAGCAAGATCTCCGTCCAGCTGCTGTGTCATGGTGACGTTCTGCCGAAACATCACGATAGCCAGAATCATCAAGGTGCCGGAGATAAAAAACTGTGTGCCTACCATGATCGCGCGCATGCGGCCCGAATAACCGCCAGAACCTTTGGGTCGCATCATGGTTACCAGTCTGACTGTCGCAGTACGCATCGCCGGATAGAACCCGGCGACCATTACGATCACTGCAACCACAGCCAATAGCACAGCCCACAGAGAAACACTCAACAGCATACCGGGACCTACGCCAGGCAAAACATCGCCCAGAGTTCCAAGTATCAGCGCAAACGCCAGCAAGGTGATCAGCAGAGAAATCACAACAAAGAAAAAGCTCTCATAACAGTACTGAACAATTAACAGTCCGCGTTTCGCGCCAAGTATCTTCTGTACTGCAATTTCCTGGCTGCGCAGCGACAATTGGGCAATCACCAGATTGGAATAGTTCAGACAGCCGATCAGCAGCACCAGTGCACCCGCCACTTGCAACACATTGACCAGATTGAAGCCCTGGGTAAGAATGGAAAACATCGAAGTAGTCAACTTGTTCACCGGCTCCATTTCATAGGTCATGAATTCAGACCAGTCCGAAGGGATATAGGTGGTGACAAACTCGCCAAGACGCCGGTTGAACTGCCCGACATCTACTGACTCCCCGGGAGCGAACTGCAGAAATACATAATAAGACTGGTTTCCCCATTGATCCTTGGCGGGATCCAGTTGCTGGGCCGACGCCCCATTGCCGAAAATGTTGTCGTAAATCTCGATCGAAAGAAACAATTCGGTCTTGAAGAACGGAATGGGTGAATTGAGATGGGTGGGGAAGTCAAGATCGGCCATGACGCCGGTGATGTTCACATCCACCTGATTGTTGAGTGTGATCACCCGGCCAACCACATCAGTGGTACCGAACCGCGCCAGTGCAGCCTGTTCGGAGATCAGCGCCGAATTCGGGGGCAGGCTGGAGCGGTCGGTCGTTCCGTTGTTGTTTAAAAGTCTTGTCGGGAAGATCTCAAAGAATTCCGGTTCCACAAATCGCACGGCATAGGTCTCGGTGCGCCCTTCCCAGGTAATGTCATTGTTGAATGCCATCGTTGTGCGCACGATATGTTCCACTTCCGGAAACGCCGCACGCAGATAACGTGCCGCCGGTTCGTTGACTACGGGCCAGCGGTCAAACGGCGCATCATCCGTCAGTCCGACCTGCACAATGTTGTAGATATTTTCAGAGTTGGGAAATTCCCGCTCGTAACTGTCTACATAATTGGCCAGCAAGGTAGCGGCAATAAAACAGAAAAACCCAAACACCAGGCTGACAAGACTGATAATGGAATGCATCTTGAATCGCCAAAGTGCATTCACGGCCATCTTGGTAAAATGAGCAAACATAAAAGTTCCGTCCCGATGCAGGTGAATCAGATTTTGGCGACCGCAGCCAGGCGCACTGCACTGTTGTTGCGAAGATTGCTGTTGACGATCTGTCCGTCCAGCATGGAAATGATACGGTCAGCCCGGGCACCGTGATCCGGTGAGTGAGTTACCATCAGGATCGTGGCGCCTTTCTGTCGCAGTACTTCCAGCATTTGCATCACGTCCTCGCCATTCTTGGTGTCGAGGTTCCCGGTAGGTTCGTCCGCCAGAATCAGCTTGGGATTACCCACTACCGAACGCGCTACCGCAACGCGCTGTTGCTGACCTCCGGAAAGCTCCTGGGGTTTGTGTTTGGC
>JBBDXV010000378.1:10205-13477 GCA_040902165.1 Pseudohongiellaceae bacterium | reverse complement strand
GCCACGAATTCGCCCTTGCGAATGTGAATGTTGATATTGTCCAGTGCCGTGGTTTCCATATAGGCGGTGCGATAGGACTTGCAAAGATTGATAAGCTTGATCACTGAGTTCTCTCCTGGTTGAGCGTTTCCCGATAATGACGCAATCACCATGCCAAGCCAATAACACCCGGATTTTCAACAGGTTAATCCGCTACGCAAGATTGCGATTCGAAAATGTTGCTCGTTTTGACCATCCGGTTGGTGAAATTTGCCTTACTGATGTGGACACAGTTGGGTTCTATTTAGACGAATCGCTGCAGGCTAAGGTTACAGGCCGGCAACTACCGGCAATCATGTGTCGCATTTGCTGAACATCAAATGAACATGGCCCTCGGTCACCGAAGCGGGATAGCGCTGACTGGTTATGGACATCGCGGACTGCTGCTTTTATGCTGTAAGTCACCTTGCTTACCTTCCCGGTGATACCGTATGACCACTGCAAAACTGTTGAAACCTTCTGTGGTTTTTCTGGGCCTGTTTTGGCTTACAGCCTGTAGCCCGCAGCAGCAATCACAATCCCCGGAGCCGACCGACGAACCTGCTATGACCGGGTCATCGCAGATCGAAGCAGAGCTGCATCGCCATATCGCTTTGCTCGCCTCTGATGATTTTGGTGGTCGCGCGCCAGCGACTCCGGGCGAGACGCTGACCACGGATTATCTGCAGGAACAGTTCAGGTCTCTTGGGCTGCAACCAGGTAATGGCGAAAGCTTTCTACAGGAAGTGCCGGTAACTGAAATTACTGCGGACAGCGATACCGTGCTCTCCCTGCGCGGCAGCGATTACTACGCTGATCTCACTTATGCCGAAGACATGGTGATTGCGACCTATCATGAAGCTGATGGTATCGCCATCACCGGCAGTGAACTGGTGTTTGTGGGCTACGGTATCGTCGCGCCGGAGCGTGGCTGGAATGATTATGCGGAGGTGGATGTAAGCGGCAAGACTGTGGTGATGCTGGTGAATGATCCGGGATTCGCTACCCAGGATGATTCGCTGTTCAACGGCAATGCGATGACCTGGTACGGTCGCTGGCCTTACAAATATGAAGAAGCAGCACGACAGGGCGCTGCCGGCGCATTGATCATTCATGAAACTGCGGCGGCTTCCTATGGTTGGGATGTAGTGCGCAACAGCTGGACCGGAGCCCAGATTCGCCTGAGTGATGAAAATTTTGGCGCCGACCAGAGTGCGGTGATTGGCTGGTTGACCCAGGAATCCGCGCGCGACCTGTTTGATGGCGCCGGTCTGGATTTTGACGCATTGGTCACCGCCGCTGCTCAGCCGGGTTTTCGCGCAGTCCCGATAGGAGATATCCGGGCCAGCGCCAGTTTAACCAATACGATCCGGCGTTCTGTTTCCAACAATGTGATTGCAATGATTCCCGGCACTGAACGACCACAGGACTCGATCATCTACACGGCCCACTGGGATCACCTGGGTACCAATTCCGAATTGCCCGGCGACAATATCTATAACGGCGCTGTCGATAATGCCACCGGTACAGCCGCATTGTTGTCCCTGGCCAGACTCTTCTCGGAACATCCGGTAAAGCCAAAACGGACCGTGGTGTTTCTGTCGGTGACTGCAGAGGAGTCGGGACTACTGGGATCACAATGGTATGCTGAAAATCCCGTTTTCCCGGTAACCACCACGGTGGCAAACATCAACATGGACGCACCCATGGTTAACGGACCGATGCGCGACGTGGTCGTGATCGGGTTTGGCAACAGTGAACTCGAAGACTATCTGCGCGATGCAGTCACGACCCAGGAAGGTCGTTATGTAGAGCCGGAACCGACACCTGAACGTGGCTATTATTACCGCTCTGATCACCTGAACTTTGCCCGCCAGGGTATCCCGGCACTGTATGCAAAGTCCGGCGAAGACAGTGTCGCCAACGGCCGGGAATGGGGTGCAGCACAGGCACAGGACTACACTGACAATCGCTATCACTCTCCGGCCGATGAGTACAATCCCGCCTGGGATCTGAGCGGCACAGCACAGGATATACAGCTGTACTTCACCATAGGTCACCGGCTAAGCCAGGAATTCACCTGGCCCAACTGGTTTGAAGGTAATGAGTTCAGGGCAGTTCGGGATGCCAGCGGCGCAGAGAGGGCACCCTAGTCGTCATGGAACCGGAAATTGCAGCATTCAAGCCAGAAAAACTTGCCGAAGTGCAAACCTTCCTCAGAGTGGCATTGCGGGATGACGACTATGTCATGGACTTTGAAACGCGCGATGCAGACCTGAAGGATATTGTCGGGCATTATCAGGATAACGGCGGTCAGTTCTGGCTGTTGCTGGCTGGCACTGGCCAGATTGTCGCCGGTTGTATCGCACTGGAGCGGGTCAATAAAGATACGCTGGAACTAAGGCGATTTGTCGTGCATCAGCTCATGCGTGATCATGGCTTCGGTGAGCGCCTGTTGCTGACTGCTCTCAGGTTTGCCGAAGAAACCGACTGCAATCGTGTCCGGGTCTATGCAAACAAAAAGCAGCAGGCCGCACTGCGCCTGTTGCGCAGGCATCGCTTCCACGAAATCAAGCGCTTCAATACCAATCCTCAGGCTGAATATTTTTTTGAACACCGGATTCAGGAAAAGCCGGTTCGCCCGGTGTGATCCAGGAGGTGCCCATGTCAATAAACCGAAGGGAGTTTCTGAATTCTACGCTTGTTGTATCAGCGGCTATGGCCCTGCCTGGTTCGGTCTACGGACAACAGACGCGTGTGCATACCATTGCCGGAACCGGTATTGCCGGTTATGAATATGAAGGAGTAGCCGGGCTACCCGGCACATCCACTCCTGTCAACAACCCTTACGGTGTCGTGGTTGGACCGGACGGCAATCTTTATTTCTGCGAGGTGGATACCGGCCGAATACGCCGCCTGGATTTGCAGAGCGGGCAGTTGCTTACCATTGCCGGTAACGGCGAAAAAGCCTATGCCGGTGATGGGCGCAACGCGCTTGAAGCCTCGTTTTCTGCTCCCCATGAAATCCGTTTTGACAGTCATGGAAACCTGTTTGTGGTGGAGCGCGATGCCCATGTCATTAGGCATATCGATGGATCTACCGGTACAGTAAGCACCCTCGCTGGTTCAGGCGAACCCGGTTTCGCCGGTGACGGCGGACCCGCAGTTTTTGGACAGTTCCGGCAACCCCACAGCATCGCGTTCGATTCTTCCGGTAATCTGCTGGTCTGCGATATAGGCAATCACCGGGTCCG
>JBBDXV010000378.1:0-10105 GCA_040902165.1 Pseudohongiellaceae bacterium | reverse complement strand
GCTGACCACAGTATCTATATCGTGGATACCGAGAATCATGTAATCCGTCGACTGGGACTGGGCGACGGGATTATCACAACGATACTGGGTAACGGGCAGCGCGCGGACGGTCCTGATGGTGATCCGCTGGCCTGTGCGCTGAACCGACCTCACGGTGTCTTCATACATGAGGGTATTGTTTACGTCACTGATAGCGAGAATCACCGAATTCGCGCGGTGGAAGGGCTGTAGGTACAGGAGTAAGTGACGCGGTCAGCCGTTCGCGGGCGATGATTTGGCGGGGGGTTTTTCTCGCAGAATTTTCAAACGCTCAACAGAAACACTGATCAACTCTTCGAGTTTAAGTTCGGCATCATCGTTAAACTGCATAAACCGGAAACGCAGGAAGCTTGTGCCCTTTTCAACGTCCTGCAGAGCACCCAGCACCTGAACTCTCGCACTTACTGTAGATTTGTCCGGAAGCAAAAGCACGCAATCGGTAATCGGTTGTGACGATTCGAGCTGCTTTACTTTCCGATCATTGAATCGCGCTCTTAACCCGGTGACCGACATATCGTCCACTACACCGGTAATATGACTTCCATCATTAAGAAACAACGTTACGGGAATCTGGTGAATCTTGCTGAAATTGACACGGACCGCCTGGCGCAACTGGGTATATTGAACCTGGACCGGATAGACAATTCGACATTCGCCGAGCAGCTTGCTGGTAACCCGGGGACTGGCGGAAGGAAGCAGACTGGAAACAAATTTTATCGAGATTCCGCCACTTTGACTGCGAAAATTTATCGGTTCGTAGTCCTTCAAGCCAATATATTTTACTTCGCTGCCGATGGTAACAGAGTCGAATGCCGGATCGACACTCAGCAACTCGGTATTGAATGAGACACCCGGAACCATATCAGCAACGGAGTACGAAAAGTTCCAGTTATGGGCAATAGCGACCCGCAGTAACTCAGCAATTTCCTCCTGAGACTCTATAACGCGGGTTGATCCATGTTGTTCGGTCATCCGTACCATCTCCAAAACAGCTTATTTGCGAGCTACCCGATGTGTGACGTAAAAAATCAGACCGTCACACGGTCGCCAGGAATTCGAAATGATAATGTCACTTAAGTTCATTCACTGCCAACAACGTCACACTATCTACCCAAAAACCCCCTTATTCCGGGAATTCTGTTTCAATTCAAGCCATGTTTATGGCGTTGATGTAAGTCGTATTCCTACAGTTCTCTCTAATTCAGTACTCTGGCAACGGTGCTGGCCAGGCTGTTGCGATTATAGGGTTTGTTCAATAATGGCGCGTCCATCTTTATACCGGATTTGTCTTCAATGACACCAGAAGGAAATCCGGAAACATAGACAACTTTAATATCGGGATAGCTCTTGCGGGCCTCAGCCGCCAGCGCAACGCCATTCATATTGCCCGGCATTACTACATCTGTGATCAACAGATCCACGTCAGGATGTTCAGATAACTGTTGCAAGGCTTCGTTGCCGCTCGATGACGCGAGCACGCTGAAGCCCATGTCCTCCAGATACGCTACTGCAACATCAAGAAGTCCAGGTTCATCATCAACCACGAGAACAGTTTTATCCTTGTACAGTGGCTCCGCGATTTCAAGATTATTTGAATAAGTGGACCGGCGTTGAGCAGGCTGGTTTACAACTGGAAGATAGATAACCACCGAGGTGCCCTTGCCCTCTTCACTGTAAAGATAGATATGCCCATTCGATTGATTGACAAAACCATAGGCCATAGACAATCCCAGTCCACTACCCTTGCCCTTGTCCTTGGTACTGAAAAAGGGTTCGAACGCATGGGCAAGAGTCTCTTTGCTCATGCCCAAACCGGAGTCTGTGACCGTAATATGAACGTAGTCGCCTTCGCTCACAAACTTTTGCCTGACCAGGTAATGATTGTGATCCAGACTTCCCTGGTTGCTGATAATTGAGAATACTCCACCATCCGGCATTGCATCCCGGGCATTGATTGCCAGATTGATCAGTACGTTCTCCAGGCCCGATACGTCTATCAGCACCGGCGCGATTCCGGATTTCAGGTCCAGTTTCATCTCTATGTCCGGGCCAAGCGTTCTTGGCAGCAATCCTGCCACCTCTGATACCACATCGTTAACGGAAATCGGCTCAGGTTGCAACGGTTGTCGCCGCGCGATTGCAAGCATTCGCTTGGTAAGTTCAGCACCCCGTTCGGCAGCGCCTCTGGCTGCATTCAGACGTTTCTGCATAACTTCATCATCCGAAACCTTCCGCGCGGCAAGGTCTATATTGCCCATGATGATGCCCAACAGGTTGTTAAAGTCATGCGCCATACCGCCAGTCAGCTTGCCCATCGCTTCAAGCTTCTGGCTTTGTCGTAACCGTGCTTCCATTACCGTTCGATCAGTAATGTCCCGAACCAGACAGATCAGCAGGTTGCCACTTGATGTTATGACCGGAGACAAAGAAACCTCGGCAGGAAATATCACCTCACCATTTCTGACACCGTTCATCTGCTTGCGGTTGGATTCAAACTCGTCTTTTGAGTTATGGATGAATAGACCGATGTCTGAAGACTTGATACCGGGAAGCAGGTCGCTGATACATGTTCCTTCCAATTCTCGACGCGACTTGCCAAACACAATCTCCACCTGCTTGTTGACCAGGCTTATAATGCCGTCATCTTCCGTGATAATAACGGCTTCCGGGGCAGATTCAAGCAAGGCTCGTAACAGACTTTCGCTTTCCTGCAACGCTTTTCTTGAGCGTACCTGATCGGTGACTTCATTGGCGATACCGCCAACAGCGTAGAGCTTTCCACTCTTGTGATACATGGGAAAGCGCAAGGTAGTGTAGTAATGCTCCCCGTCTTCACGTGACATTTTATTGAAGAATTCCATTGCTTCGCCACCGGCAATGACCTGCTGGTCCTGTTGCTGCATTACCTGCGCGGCTTCGCGTGGAAACACCGCAACGCGATCAGTGCCGGTCAGATTGGCTTGCGTATTGCCGGCCAGTTTGCGACAGCCTTCATTGGCCAGGATAAATACTCCATTCAGATCCTTGACAAACATGATCGAAGGATTCTTTTCAAAGAAGGCTTCCTGCAATTCCTTGATCTCGGATATCTGCTGTTCCCGGTTTCGCAGCCTGGTGAGTGTGAGTGAGAAGACCCAGGTAACTACGCCCGACGCTATCAAAAAAAACACCATCATCGTGCCAATCGGGTGCCATTCACTGGCCTGGTCTTTCAATAATCCTGTCAATGAAAGTTGCGCTGGTGAAAGATATGAAAAGGCTGTCCAGTTCAGATCAGCTGGTGAATCAGCATTTACAGAATTCAATTCTGCACGAGCTATCCCGGATTGGAGACACTGCAAAGTGACACACAAGCGGCTGAAGGTGTAATTGGCGTCATTCAACTCGAACCTTCCGCGCCTGAGTCCGGACTCTGCATTCATCAAACTCTGCATTCCTGCCGTTATCCGGGTTTCGTTTACGGCCCCTACTGCGGTTGTCAGAACTGTTCCGGTGGTATTTTGCAACCATAGCTGGCTGTTATGGGTCGCAGAGTGTCGCACGATGAAGTCATTCATGATATCTGACGTGTAGCCCGCCAGCATGACTCCCAGAAGTCCACCGTCTGCGTTATGCAGCGCAGTACCAAGGTACAGCCAGATACCGGAATTGGATGTAATTACAGCCGTGGATATTGCCGATGACTCCTCGGTAATCAGGAGCTCACCGGCAGGAAGTTCCGCCACTTGCCGAAACAATTCCAATTCACCGACAAACTCAAGCTCAGTTTCGGGTGCCACTACCAACATTCGGTTTACGGGATTGACTCTCAGTATCTCTGTCCCGTCTGCTCCGACAAGACCCAGAAAACTGATCGAAGGATTTGATATTGCCGCATCGACAAAATTCTGTGCTGCCGCAGGCATCGAAGAATCATCGCCGTTCAGCAGAAATTCCAGATTTGCTTGTCCCGCGAGGGTAAGCAAATCGGTTTGCAAGCGGGAAAGTTCATTTGCAAGGGCGTCTGCGAGCAATTCCGTTTGCACCTGTTCCTGTAGAAACAAACGGTTCCTGATCAGGTAATAATTGAGATAAATGTAAACGGATGTGACAACGATCAAGACCAGCAGGACCGGTGAAAAAATACGCGAAAACGTTCGAAGCACCTGATCAAAATCAGGAGGCGTGTGGCTGTTGAATTGCCAGCTCATTTTCCGCCCGGTCTTCTTGTTCAGTTTTCCAGGATCCACTGATTTGCCTTTTTCCGATTGCGAAAGCATTCGACCTGTTTCTGAAAATTTCCCAGAATCAAATTGGACTCAATCATGCGGCCAATGCCGAAGTCCGCATCGTTGCCAAATACCAGCGCAGTCTTGCCGCCTTTCCGATCATACTTTGCTGAATTTTCGACTCCTTGCTTGAACTTTTGAATCGGAATGTTGCTCCAGCTGCCGTTACTCATGTCTATTATGCAATAGAGGCTGACTGGCCCCTTATAGTACTCATCCAATGCTGCTCGCAACTGCCCTTGTACAAGATCACCTTCAACCTTTATTACTGTCAGATCCATAGTCGAATCCGTTTCGATCTCTATCGTCGCCATGCAAAGAAACTCCCTTCTTTTAATACCAATCAGCCATTCAATTGTCTGGTTCTGTCCTTGGCGTAATAGTCGATGACATCTTCAACGGAAAGACTGCTGCTTATTTGTGATCCTCGCGCTCGAACAAAGCCGCACTGTTTGGCGAACAGGTGCAGATCCTGTCGATTGACATTCCTGGCTGCAACCGTCATCCCTTTTCTGCGCGCTAGAGACGTCAGGGAACTGTAAACAAATTCAGTTTCCATGTTGGTTGCACTACTGGCAAAGCCCACTGGCAGGGAATGAAGATCAACAATAATTTCGTCGATTGGCAAACTGTCCAGCATGGGTATAAAGGATTCGCCATCGCCGTCAAGCGACACTGACAGTTTGAATCCCTTGATGCGCAGTCGGGACAGAATGTCCCTTACCAGGTTTGAGTTGGCGCTGATAGCCTTCTGATCTATCTCTAAAATAATCTTGCTATGGTCGATCTGAAAGAAATCGGTGAGTTGCGCCAGAATATCGGGAATTTCAAGATCCCTTAACAAGAACCCATCAAGCTTGAGAGAAATCTCGGGACAGAAATTATTGTCTGACCAGGTTCGCCAGGTACAAAATGTATCGCGAAACAACAGTTCCGCCAGCCCTTTTCCGATTCCCTGTTTTTCAGCCCAGCTGAATAAACCTGCGCCTGTCAATGTCTCACCGTCATCCTTGCGCCATTGTAGATTGACGGTCAGTCTTGGCATCGCTGAATCCGGTTCGGGCGTAAGGGAAACATCCGGTTCGAAGACAGTTTGCATTCCGTATCCGCAGACCAGTTGTCTCTTTTGCGACCCCGGCAGTTCCTGAGGTCGTTCCGCAATCACAGAATGCGGCGAGAATACTTTCTCAATCGCATCCAGAGACATGGGTTTGGCAAGCGTAGCAATAATATCCAGCTTCTGTTCCCGGCCCAGATTTTGTACTGACGAAAGTGTCCGTTGATCCATACCACTCATCAGTACGATCTTGGCTCGGCAATTCATCTTCGCCAGTTCACGAATAATTTCCACGCCATCAGCGCCCGGCATTCGAAGATCGAGGGCGATGACATCAGGCGCCAGCTTCTTGACCAGCGCGACAACCTGAGCTCCCTCATAGACACAGCTAACCTGGAATCCCAAATCTTCTGCCACCGCCTCAATAATGTCGGCGATCTCGACTTCGTCTTCAGCGACGAGCAAATTGGGTTTTTTGCTCAATTGTCCGGTAACGTTCATGGTGCAGACCTCCTCGTGCTACTTTCGGAGCGCCGTGATCTTCCCGGCCCTGAAAAACCGGGCAGGAGAATATTTGAATACTATGTTGATATTTCTTGCGGCACTCCTCGAGGAAGAACATATACGCCTTTTATTCCGTGGGAACACGTTTCATTGCGCGCAGTAACATCTTGTTGCAATTTTTTGAGACGCGGGTCACGTTACCGATGAAATGAACGGCGTTCCCATCGACATGTCTGGTGCATCTAATTTTGAAGGGAGACCTGCAACCATTTGAGATTTGTAGGAATTCTCTTAATCGCCTTGCAGGAATTAGAGGTAGGGACACTTATAACTTAATAACTTAACTGCCGGATTGCTGGTCTTGTAATCAAATAAAACCGTTAAGTTATTAAGTTATAAGTGTCCCTACCTCCTAAGTGTCCCTACTCGTAACTGATGCTTTCCACCGGATTGCGCATCGCAGCCCGCAGCGAATGCAGACTCACGGTGGCCATGGAAACGATCAATGCCAGCAGTGCAGAAAACACAAACACAGTGACGCCGATCCCGCCCGCATACGCGAAGCTCTGCAGCCACTGGGACATCAGGTAGTAACCCAGCGGCAGACCGATCACGATTGCGAGCAATACCGGCTTCATGAAATCGGCTGACAGCAAGCGCACGATGTTCGCAATCGTGGCACCGAGCACCTTGCGAATGCCGATCTCCTTGCTGCGTTGCTGCGTCGCAAACGAAGACAGCCCGAACAGCCCCATACAGGCGATAAAGATCGCCACTACTGCCGCCACCGAAAACAATGTCGCTGTCATGCGGTCACTGCTGTAGAAAATGTCGATCTGCGAATCCAGGAAGTGGTATTCAAACGGGGTCACCGGATCATGCAATCGCATCACATTCTGTAGATGGGCAATGGTCTCTTCCCGATTCTCTCCGGTAATTCTGATGCTGTAGTAATCGATGGGCTGCACAGTGGCGAGCAGCTGATAATGGAACAGGATCATCGGGCCGATGGTGGCATGCAATGACTGATAGTGAAAATCATCCACCACTCCGGCTACCGTCACTTCGGTGCCGGTATCAGCGGCTGCGCCATCCGGAAACACAAACAGACTCTGACCAACGGGATCGCTCCAGTCCATCTGCCGCACCAGCGCCTCGTTGACCAGAATATTGCTGGTGAGAGACGAAGCCTCAAATTTGCGGCCCTGGAGCAGATCGATATCAAAGGTCGAGAGAAAGTTCTCATCTATGCCGATGAAACTGACTTGCTGGCTCTCCTCAGCGGGGCGACCGGGCATATTGGCGATAACGGAACCTATCGGCTTCCAGTCACCCGGCAGGCGGGAACTGACACTCACCGACAGCACATTCGGATGACTGGCGAACTCGGCTCTGATGGATTGGTAATCAGCGCGCGCCGGGCCACTGTTGATATCCACCGCGACGACATTGGACTTGTCAAATCCCAATGGCTTGGTCTGGATATAACGCATCTGGTTGATCACCACCAGAGTACAGAACACCAGCACGATTGAAAGCGCGAACTGCGCCACTACCAGTAATTTTCGCAATGCGCCCGCCGAAGCAATCGAGTCGTGACTGTCCTTGAGTCCACGCGCCACCGCCGCATTCGACAGATAGAGCGCCGGATAGGCGCCGGCAGCAATTCCCACGGCAATCACTGTCGCTATACTCAGCAACAACATCTGCTGCTGCAACAAGGTTGCCAGGGTCAGCGTTTTACCGGTCAAGCCATTAACGAGCGGCATCAGCATCTGGGAAATGGACAAAGCCAGCAACAGCGCAATCACGGTCAGTACCTGGGCCTCGGCCAGAAACTGCAGAGTCAGTTGCCCTCTTCTGGCGCCGAGAATCTTGCGCAGACTGATCTCATGCGCGCGATTGATCGCTCTCGCGGTTGCCAGATTCGTGTAATTGATACAGGCGATCACCAGCAGGAACACCGCGATGGCGGCCAGCGCGCGTACTGCTGCAAAATTTCCCGGTGAAGCATTGTTCTGCGCTTCGATACCGGCAGACTGAAAATGGATATCGGTCAACGGTAACAGCGAGGCGGAATAAGTTTCCGGCTCCACCAACGGAGTCCGGGTTTGCAGATGACTCGATATTCGATTTTCCAGATCAGTCGAGCTGGCGGTATTGAGTTTGAGATAAGTGTAAAAACCGATCTGACCGAGGCTGGCCCAATTGCTCTGCCAGGCCGGATTGAATAGCGTCAGTTGTGAAAGGGAGAACAGGGTATTGAACTGCAGGTGGGAATTAGCCGGCTGATCAGCTACAACCGCGCTGACAATGAATTCTCCCCGGTTGCCAGTCAGAACCTTGCCGATGGGATCTTCATTGCCGAAATACTTGACTGCCGTGCTCCGGGTCATCACCACGTTGTTTGCATTCGCCAATGCAGATTGCGGGTCGCCCTGCAGAAATTCAATGTCGAAGAAATCAAAGAATGCAGGCTCTACCGAATAGACGACTTCATAGTAGCCATTGTTCTGATAGCTGAAGTCGCCGCGCCCGAGAGTTGTCATCAATGTACTGGCTTCAATTTCGGGAAACTGCCTCACCAGCTCCTCACCCACCGGCGCAGGTCCGGTCGCGAAACGACGCGTTGCCTGTCCGGGCATGTCACGATGCAGAATCAACTGATGAATCTGATCTGCCTGCGAGTGATAACGATCAAAGCTGAGCTCGTCATAGACAAACAGGCCAAGCACCAGCGCGGCGGTGAGGCCCAGGGTCAGCCCAAGCAAATTCACCAGGGAATACAACTTGTATTTGCCGAGGCTGCGGAGCGCGAATTTCAGTTGGGTTGTCAGCATGGTGGTCGAGCCCTCAACGCAGGATAATTATAGAAGGAACAAACTGTCTGTGGTAATTGGAGCAATGCCTGTGCCAACACAGACAGGCTGATATATCAGTGACTTAGCGCGTGATTTCAGGCCCGCGGTGGCCTGGCGTTTCAATCTGGAACATCAGGCTGTTTCGTTTTAGAACAGGGTGTTGGTGAGGGATTGGCGATATGCGAGATTGCAAGATCGCTCAACGGACTGCGCACAGCGCGCCCGCCGCGCTTCAGCACATGGGTATAGATTTCCGTCGTTTTGACATCCTGATGTCCCAACTGTTCCTGGACTGTGCGAATGTCAGCACCTGCTTCCAGCAAATGGGTGGCAAAGGAGTGTCTGAGTGTATGACTGGTCACGTCCTTTGCTATACCTGCCTTCATTGCTGCACGTTTAATCAACTTGTTTATAGATGATTCATCAACATGGTGACGGCGCAAATTGTGTGTGCCAGGCTCGATACTCAGACAGGTAGATGGAAACAGATAGTGCCACCCCAAGCTGCGCGCAGCTGAGGGATATTTTCTGGCCAGGGCAAACGGCAACCAGACGCCGCTATACCCTTTGGTCAAGATATCCTGTTCATAAAGAAGCGCCACGCGCCTTATTTGGCGCTTGAGTTCTGGCACGAGCTCCGGTGCCAGGGTGGTAACGCGGTGCTT
Source organism: Pseudohongiellaceae bacterium (assembly GCA_040902165.1). Taxonomy (GTDB): domain Bacteria; phylum Pseudomonadota; class Gammaproteobacteria; order Pseudomonadales; family Pseudohongiellaceae; genus NORP240. Next base: position 711 of record JBBDXV010000378.1, on the reverse strand, counting down.
GTTGCCTTTCCCGGCCCAGATACGCAGTTGAAGATGATCAAAGTCCACATCTTTTATCCGTAGTCGTACAGCTTCAATTCGTCGCAGGCCAGAGCCGTACAACAGAGATGCCAGCAAGGCTGGACTTCCCTGCATTCTGTTTAACAAGCTACCTGTTTCCTGGCGCGTAAGCACTATAGGCAGCTTGCGCGGCCGACTGGCCTTGTTGAATGCGCCGAGACTTCCCAGCGGAAGCTCCAGGAACTTGTTGTACAGGAAAGCCAGCGCATTCAAGGCTATCTTTTGCGTAGCGACTGAGACCTGTCGTTGATCGGCCAGATAAGTCAGAAAGGCCATTACCTGTTCCTGACCCATTTCCGCAGGATGGCGTTTGCGGTTGAATCGAATGTAGTACCGGACCCAGTAAAGATAAGAATCGATAGTCCGCTTACTGTAGTGGTGTGCCAGCATATATTGGCGAAATCCATCCAGAAATGGTGAAGACGGCATAGAGAGGAATACGTTCCATTGGCAATCACTTAAGGATAGTCAAAGATGACCAATTCGCCAGTTAATAGGGCCAATGGCCTCCTTTTCTGACAACGAGAAGTCTCGTTCCATAAAAGGGTAGATAAAACAGTGGAATGTGGTGTAGATTTGCCGGTAACAAAAATTAAAAGAGCCCGCCTCCTAATATGTTAAAAAGGCCGCAGGCTCTTTTTACAGACTGTT
>JBBDXV010000377.1:0-2296 GCA_040902165.1 Pseudohongiellaceae bacterium | reverse complement strand
CGATCATGTAAGGGTCGGATCTTCATTAGATTTATTCTCCTAAATCAATTAACTAACTGCTGCAAACTAAAACACTGGAATGATCGCGCTACCGTTTTGGGACGGTATCGAAATCGGTTCCCGGTTAAATTCATTAAGTTTTTACGGGTATCTAGCAGACATCAAACCACCCTGGATGCCCCGTGCTCAGGCTAATTGGGGATGGTCCGGGCATTTTCAATAGCCGGCTCGCGATTTCTCCAATTAAATTCAATCGGATGCGCTGTCCAGAACGTCGGCCTGGACCCGGTTCTAATGCCAGTCGGCCGGACATCATCCCTAAGAGCCCTTATTCTCATCGTCCAGGATTCGCCTTTCCTCATCAAGCTCCCCTTCGTAGACTTCGTTGCCCGGTTGCCGAAACGCACTGTTGGAGGAAAAGAAGACTGACCCGTACTGGCCACGCAAACTGTGCGAACGGACTATCCGGCCTGCAATTTTCCGGCGAATCGGACCGGTTAACAGAACAAATCCGATTGTATCCGTTATAAAGCCCGGCGTTAGCAACAGGGCGCCAGCTGCTGCCAGTAGCATACCTTCGAATATTTCCTGGGCCGGAAGCTGTCCGGTCTGCAGTCTTTGATTGGCTCGAAACAGGGTTGCCAGACCCTGCCAGCGCAGGATTTGCACTCCTATAATGGCGGTCATAACTACCATGGACAAGGTCCATAAACCTCCAATACGATCTGCCACTTCAAACAGCAAAAGCATTTCTGCCAGTGGCACGGCAATAAAAATAAGTACAATCCAACGCATTACGATATTTAAGGAACCTATCGAAATTTACAACAGTAGCCACTGTAACATGCTGAGCCGGGAATTAAACCGAGGAGGACCATGAACCAGGAGCAGCATCGCGAGCGCATTTGGCAAGTCGTAAGCGGGATACCCAAGGGCAAGGTCGCAACCTATGGCCAGGTTGCCAGGCTGGCGCAACTCCCGGGTTACGCCCGTTTTGTCGGCACCGTAATGAAAAATCTCCCCCGGGAAACTCGACTACCCTGGTACCGGGTAGTCAATGCCAAGGGAATGTTGTCATTTCCTCACAACAGTCATCAGTATCGACGCCAGCAGTCCTTGCTGGAGGCTGAGGGAATCCGTTTTTCCAATGGACGATTTTCGCTGGCTGTTTACCAGTGGCAAGTGTAGCCAATTACTTTTGCTTCGAACGATTGACCGACACCAGTTCAGGACTTCCGGATTGCGGTGAGTCGTCCCAGGGAGCAACCTTGAAGAGCAGCAGCATGCCAGGTATCGCGAGCACAACACATAATAGAAAGAATGGTGTGTATCCAATCGCTTCCACAATAAATCCGGAACTGGCATTGGCAAAGGTTCTGGGCAGGACACTGATCGCCGTCAATAAGGCCAGCTGGGTTGCAGCGAAGGCAGGACTTGTGGAGCGGGCAATAAACGCCACGAAAGCTGCCGTACCCAGCCCAACCCCTACATATTCCATAGTCCAGACGATGGCCAGCACCCAGGTGTTGTTACCTGCTTCAGAAAGCACGGCGAACCCGAATATGGTTATGATCTGCACTGCGCCAAATATCCATAACGCACGATTGATACCGAGACTGAGCATCCATATACCACCCAATATACCGCCGGCAATTGCGCCCCACAGCGCGGCGTTTTTGGCTACCAGACCTATCGTTGTGAGACTAAATCCCAGATCTATCAAGAACGGAGTTTGCAGTGCGACTGCCATATTGTCGCCAAGCTTGTAGAGAAACATAAACGCCAGGATCAGCAATGCTCCCGTCCAACCATTGCGACTGATGAAATCAACAAATGGTTCGACAACCGCATCACGCATGGATTTTGGCGCCGATTCGGCTGGTATATTCGGGTACATGAATGTCGCGACTATACCGACCAGCATAAACGCGCCGATGATCAGAAATACTGCGTCCCACGGCAATATGTCTGCCAGGATCAGTCCCAGCGCACCAGGTATGAGACCGGATATTCGATATGCCTGCACATGGATGGTATTGCCCAAACCAAGCTCATTGTCTTCCAACAATTCGCGCCGATATGCGTCCAATACAACATCCTGGCTGGCACTGAAAAACGCCACGGCAAAGCAGACATAGGCGATGGTCCAGATCGAGTTTGCCGGCTGCAGGTAGCCGAGCCCACAGACCGTCAATAACAATCCCACCTGGGTAACCAGCATCCATCCTGATCTGCGACCAAGGAACGGCGGCACATAACGGTCCATTACCGGTGCCCAGAAAAATTTCCAGTTATA